>DATCSV010000453.1:0-6459 GCA_036568285.1 Flavipsychrobacter sp.
ACCTGGACAAAGAAAAAGAACGCGAGGCAAAAGATAAACAGAACCGTGACTACATACGCATATACTTCCTGCTGAATGATTACCGGAAAGTTTTGGAGTATGCAGCGCAACTCAAGCCTGCAGACCTGGCAGACGCTTGGACAGCTTACCGCATCGGTGAAGCACACTCGCAAACCGGCCTTGTAGCGGAAGCAAAACAGTGGTACAACCGGGCCATAACTATATGGCCGTATGCATTGGACTTTCAAAATAAATATGCCGGCTGCCTGCTCGATTTAAACAATATACCCGAAGCCAAAAAAGTGTATCAATTTATACTGGAGCAAAACCCTAAATATGCAGTAGCCCATACCAATCTTGGATTCATCTACATGCAGGAGGGCAATAACACTATGGCCTACGACCATCTGAACAAAGCCCTGCTATATGAGCCGGACAGCAAGATGGCGCTCATCAACATGGCGGTGTGGTACCACAATAACAGGCTGGATGATATGGCCCGTAAAACCCTGCTGCACCTACTGAAAAAATACCCGGAAAACGAGCAGGCGAAGGCTATGCTGGCCGACCTGGCCTTATAATTATTTTACTTCCACTTTCTCAAAATTGCGTATATATTTGCTCCCGGAAATAAAACCATAAACCGATGAAGAAGTTACTTACCCTCGTATTCGTCCTTTCAACAATCGCTAGTTTCGCAGCTCCGGGCTATAACTTCCGCTCCTGCCCAAAATTTTATTTAGGCATCAGTTCAGGCCTCAACAATCACTCCGGTTTTTTCGGCATCAACTTCGATGTGCCAGTTACCACGCAGTTTTCTTTAGGGACCGGCCTGGGATTGAGTTCCTGGGGCTATAAAGCATACGGCGAAGGACGGTTTTACTTCAAAGAATGTAACAGGGGCTGGGCACTCGGCGCTGCTTTCACCTACAATACGGGTATCCAGGGCATAGCTGTAGAGATGCCTACAACTATCGGAAATACTGAAGTGACAATGGACTGGGAGCCATCTCCCAACATCGCTGTTTCTGCATACCATTTTTTCAATCTCGGCAGGGGTGGTCACAGGTTCTACCTGCAGTTGGGTTGGTCGCAAGCTATGGTTGCTACTCCATACACTGTTACCTCCGGCCATACGCTGGATAGCGACGGTACAACGGCTATGAACCTGCTGTCGCCCGGGGGACTGATATTCGGCTTTGGATTTTCTTTCGGCCTCGGCGGACGTTAGAACCTGTAGTTGATAAAGAACCTCTGACGCAAATAGCCCATATTCATATCCCCTATGTTATTTCTATAGCCCAAGTTATCGGTCTTGCTGGTGTAGGACAGGTTGATAGCGGATATTTCAGTGCCGAAACTGATACGGTTGAATACTATTTTGGCACCAACGAACGGCGCAGCATTGATATGAAATACTGACACTTTGCCCCTGCCGGACATCAGGCTGCTTTCTGTGTGGTCTTGTCCGTTGACGGCTACCCTGCGTACAAGATAGTCCTCAGTTTCACCACTTCCGTAACCGGCTAACAAGTCTACTACGGCATATAGGTACACGCGTTTGTAGAAGTGCCGCTGCATTTCCACGCCTGCTCCGGCAAATGCCATTGTAGCCCGTTGCCAGGTTTGCTTTTCAAACACCGTATCGCCAACGGCACCAAAGTAACTATTAAGGTTGAAGTGATTGTAGGACCCGACACCCGCATTGATACGGTAAGCCATGTTCTCTCTCGCCCAGCGTTTGTACTGTATCATGGTAGGGCCACCAAAACCCTTGTCTGAAAAATCTACTTCTCCTGCCAGGCCGATTTCATTCTTGGGATATGCTTTCAGGAGAAGGATGTCAGCATTAGCACTTTCTTGTGCTACAATTTCCTGGCTTATCAGCAAGGCTAAACCTATAAGTGCTGTACGCATATCGTGAGTTTTTTGTGGTTTGTTATATGAATTTATATACTAATCAGTTCACGCCTGCTATCCACAGGGTAAATTATGTTTTCTTTAGCTTTTCCGCTTCGCGGTTAAAATCTGTAATTCACGTAAAACCTTTGCTGCAATTGCCCCATATCAAAGACGAAGCTGTTGTAATTTCCCAGTGTCGCCTGGTTGGCTACCATAGCTCCTGATACAAGTGCGGACAACTCTGTACCTATTACCAGCCTTTTAAACACAAACTTTGCACCTACATAGGGGGTGCTGTCCAGCACAAACAGAGATGCATCCTGCGACATGAACGCTGTCTGCTCGTATGTATAAGAACGTTTATCACCGGTTATCATGGCTGTTTCCTTTATTGTTGAGTAGTGGGTATAGCCGTTTCCGTAACCACCTCTTAACTCAACAGCTGCATATATGTAACATTTACCCTTCAACTGCTGCTGGATATCCAGTCCTGCCCCTACAAACACCATAGACATATTGGTGGAATAGGATCGGTAGTACGATGTATCATTTTTTATGAGTTCCGGTGCGGTTATTTGTTCACTCCAATAACCGCCAGCAGCAACAGATAACCTGTAACCCAGATGTTTGGTTGTTTGTCTTTTAAACTGGATGCCCGCGGGCACGTCATAGCCGCTTGTTGCATTGCCCGAGAAAGGATTAACGAACAACCCTATCTCATTCTTTCGGTTCCGGGTTTCAGCAGTTATAGATTCCGTCTCCTGCGCCTGGGTAATGTTTGCCGCCAGTATTCCTGCGGCGAGGATGCCTGTAATTTTCATATCGTGTGGTTTTAATCCTTGCCAAGAACGCTGTATCTGCATATAATATTGCAAGAAAAAAGCCACCCGTTATGGGTGGCTCTTATACAATATTATGTGTTAACGAACGTTACAGTGCCGCTTCGTAGCGTTTAGCTACTTCATTCCAGTTGATCACGTTCCATATAGCGCTCAGGTAATCAGGGCGTTTGTTCTGGTACTTCAGGTAATAAGCATGCTCCCATACATCGATGCCCAATACAGGCGTACCCTTCACTTCAGCTATGTCCATCAGTGGATTGTCCTGGTTAGGGGTAGAACACACCGCCAGTTTACCGTCCTGCACTATCAGCCAGGCCCATCCGCTGCCGAAGCGTGTAGCGCCCGCGTTGTTCATTTGCTCCTTCAGTCCGTCAAGCGAGCCGAACGTGCTATTGATAGCGTCAGCCAACTTGCCTGAGGGTGCTCCGCCATCGGGGCCCAGTATTTCCCAGAATAGTGTATGGTTATAATGTCCGCCGCCGTTGTTTCGTACACCGGCCGGATATTTTGAGATATTTGCCATCAGCTCTTCCAGCGACATGTTCTCTGCGTCGGTGCCCTCTATAGCTTTGTTCAGGTTAGTTACATAAGCATTGTGGTGCTTGTCGTGGTGAATTTCCATTGTCATTGCATCTATATGCGGTTCCAGCGCGTTGAATGCATATTTCAAATCAGGAAGTTTGTGTGCCATGATATATTGTTTTTAAATTTTAAAATAATTAAAGACCCAGCAAAACTAACCCATAAGGGATGGAATTAAAAATCTGCATGCGTTATATAAAAATAGCCAAAGATGATATACCGGGTCATATGCCCATTATAAACACATCTACGACCTTTATGTTGTGATAGAAAGAATATAATGGGCTGATACACCGACATTCTTATCTTTGCCCCTTCGTTTAATCACATGAGTTTACCCTCTATTTCATTAAAAAGGCCGGTATTTGCCATCGTGATGAATATCATCATCGTGATATTTGGCATCATCGGGTTCGATTTCCTGGGAGTGAGGGATTACCCCTCTATCGACCCGCCCATTATCAACGTACGCACCTCCTATGCAGGCGCCAACCCCGACATCATAGAGTCGCAGATAACGGAGCCTCTGGAAAAATCCATCAACGGAATAGCGGGCATCAAGAGTATTTCTTCTACCAGCGCACTGGGCAATAGCAGTATCACAGTCGAGTTCGATTTAGGAATAGACCTGGAAGCTGCTGCCAACGACGTGAGGGATAAGGTGTCGCAGGCTGTGCGCAACCTGCCGCAGGATATTGATGCCCCACCGGTTGTATCCAAGTCGGATGCCAGCGCAGGGCCCATTATTTCCATGACTGTGGAAAGCACCACGCGCAACCAGCTACAACTGACGGAGTATGCAGAGAATGTATTGGTAGAAAGGCTGCAAACCATACCGGGCGTAAGTAACATACGTATCTGGGGCGAAAAGCGATATTCCATGCGCCTGTGGCTTGACCCGCTGAAGATGGCAGGATATGGCGTTACATTTCCTGATGTACAGCAGGCGCTCAGCAGGCAAAACGTGGAACTGCCCTCCGGCAAACTTAGCGGTAGCCAGACAGAACTATCGGTACGCGCCTACGGCAGGCTGTATACTGAAGAAGAGTTTAACGATCTCATCATAAAAAATGTGGATGGTACTGATATACGCTTCGGACAGATAGGCGAGGCTGTATTGGGGCCCGAAAATGAAGAGACCATCCTGAAAGAAAGTAACGTGCCGATGATAGCCCTGGCTATAACACCGCAACCCGGTTCAAACTATGTGGCTATTGCAGACGAATTTTACAAACGTTACGAAGAGATAAAGAAAGACGTACCGGAAGACATTACGTTGGATATAGCACTGGAAAATACCCAGTACATCAAAAAATCTATCACCGAGGTTGAGGAAACACTGTTCATAGCCATCGCGCTCGTGGTACTTATTATATACCTCTTTTTCCGCGACTGGCTGATAGCCTTGCGTCCCCTGCTGGATATACCTGTCAGCCTGATAGGGGCTTTCTTTATCATGTATATCATGGGCTTTACCATCAATATACTTACCCTGCTGGCTATAGTACTGGCTACGGGCCTGGTGGTAGACGATGGTATAGTGGTGACGGAAAATATATACAAGAAGCTGGAGAAGGGCATGGACAAAATGCGTGCCGCACGCGAAGGTAGCGAGGAGATCTATTTCGCCATCATCGCTACGTCTATTACCCTGGCCATTGTATTCGTGCCCATCATATTCCTGCAGGGCTTCACCGGCAGGCTGTTTACCGAGTTTGGCGTGGTAGTAGCAGGTGCGGTGCTTATATCAGCGTTTGTATCACTCACGCTTACGCCCGTCCTCAATGTATTCCTGACAAAGAAGAACCACAAGCCATCCCGCTTTTATGTGAAATCAGAACCATTCTTTACCGGCATGGAGCGCGGCTATACCCGCGGATTGGAATGGGTAATGAAACATAAGTGGACGGCCACCTTGGGTATAATTGTTTCTTTCGGGTTGATAATACTGATAGGCAGCACCCTGCAAACGGAGCTGGCGCCCATGGAAGATAAAAACCGTTTTCGTATAGTGGCTTCCGCGCCGGAAGGTACGTCGTACGATGCGATGGAGAACTATATGAACAGCATAGTAGATATGCTGATAGACAGTGTTCCGGAAAAGCGGGTAATATTGTCTGTTACGGCTCCTGGCTTTACCGGTTCAGGCGCGGTAAACACCGGCTTCAGTTTTGTGCCGTTGATAGATGCCTCTGAACGCGAACGCAGCCAGGATGAAATAGTGCAGTCGGTCAACCGGAACCTGCAACAATTCAACTACGGCAAAGCATTTGCCATACAGGAGCAGACCATCGCCGTGCAGCGCGGTGGCAGCAATTATCCTATAGTATACATCCTGCAAAACATCAACTTCGGTAAACTTTCACAGGCCTTACCACGCTTCCTGGATGAAGCAAATGCCAGCCCGGTATTCCAGGGTGTGGATGCCGACCTGAAATTCAACAAGCCGGAGCTTACTGTTTCCATCAACAGGGAGAAAGCCTCGCAGATGGGTGTGTCTATAGAAGATGTAGCACAGACGTTGCAGTTCGCGTTAAGCAACAGGCGCGTAGGTTATTTCACTAAAAACGGAAAGCAATACCAGGTGCTGGCGCAGGTATCGCGCCCCAACCGTGAAGCGCCTGTTGATCTGAAACAATTTTATGTTCGCAGTAGCGGCGGCGAGATGGTATCTATAGACAACCTGGTGACCATAGAAGAAACGACCAGCCCCGCACAAATGTATCACTACAACCGCTACAAGTCAGCAACCATATCAGCAGGACTGACCCCGGGCAATACCATAGGCGATGGCCTGGAGGAGATGGACAGGATATATGAAAAACTGAAGGAAGAAGGCGTGATAGACGAAAGCTTCACCACTTCGCTGGGTGGTTCTTCCAAAGACTTTGTAGAAAGTTCTTCCAACACTTCATTCGCATTCATACTCGCATTGATACTGATATACCTGGTACTGGCCGCCCAGTTCGAAAGTTTTATTGATCCCCTCATTATCATGCTGACGGTACCTCTGGCCATTGCCGGTGCCTTGTTATCGCTATGGCTGTTCGGGCACACACTCAATATCTTCTCGCAGATCGGTATGATCATGCTTATAGGCCTGGTGACCAAAAATGGTATATTGATAGTGGAG
>DATCSV010000454.1:0-3524 GCA_036568285.1 Flavipsychrobacter sp.
CTTCCTCCCTGCCAATGTCAGATTGCTGCCCCGCCGCATCCAGGCCATTGTTCATGTACCTGTTGTTGGTGAAGTTAAACCCGCCGTGGCAGTGGGCACAGTCTGCACCCGACTGGTTGGGCAGAAACTCGTTGTATTCTAAAAAGAACAATTGCCTGCCACGCTCTTCGCTGGCAGTAAGTTGTATTTCGCCCGCCAGGTATTTATCATACCTCGATTGGTTGGAAACAATAGTGTTCATAAACTGCTCCATGGCCAGCGATATCTTTTCTGCCGTGATTTCGTTGCTGCCGAAGGCACGGATAAACTGGTTTTTATAAGATTCCGATGCTGATAATTTCGAAACCACATTCTCCAATGTTTCATTCATTTCCAACGGGTCTTGTATGGGTTTCAGCGATTGGTCGCGCAGCAGGTGCGCCCTACCATCCCAAAAGAACTCATTGGTATGCCATGCTGTGTTGAAAACACTCATAGCTTGTCTTTTCCCTTTCTTACCTTCCACGCCTACGGAGAAACGGGCCGTGTCAGTAAATCCGTGCGACTGCAAATGGCAACTGGCACATGACTGGCTACCGTCTTTTGACAACATAGTTTCGTGAAACAGCATTCTGCCCAGGGCCACTCCTTCTTTTGTTGGTGGGTTGTCCTTAAAATCGGGCATCGGAAACTTGCCGGGGTTAAAATCGTATAACGTCCCATCGTATGTTGCCGTGTTTTGTGTTACAGGCTCCAGGTCTTTCTTGCAATAAGCAAGAAAGAGTACGCATGCCCCTGTGCACAAAGCCAATAAGAATTTATTATTCATTGCTAAAATTTTTGTTGGTAATAAATTCCGCATCTGTAAGTGTGTACAAAAAGGCAACAAGGTCTTTTTGCTCCTGCAGAGTTAACTGCAAAGGGTGCAGTTTTTTACTCTTGTTTGGATGCGGTTTTCCTCCTGTATTATAATGTGCGACTACATCTTCCAACGTCTTTACCGATCCGTCAAACATATAAGGAGCGGTAAGCGCGATGTTTCTGAGCGTAGGCACTTTGAATAAAGCATTGTCAACTTCTTTACCTGTCAGGCGTTTGCGGCCGGGGTCACTATACTGTTCATACAGGCCATTATTTTCAAAGCTGTAGTTGGTAAAGTTGAAGCCTGAATGACAATCGCTGCAGCCCGCGCGTGTGCTGAAGAACAGGCGCATGCCACGTTGGGCTGCCTCGCCGAAGCCGCGGGTGTCGCCCCTGTTCACGTATTTGTCGTAGGCGCTGTTGCCGCTCACCAAAGTCCGCTCGTAGGTAGCAATTGCCCGGGTAATAACATAGGCATCTGGCTCCCTGTCAAATATCTCCCGGCTCATGTCCATGTATTGCGGTACCTGCTTCATCCGCTCAGCTATGTCAACAATGTTGAAGTTCATTTCGTCATGCTCCTGTATAGGCACCAGTACCTGCATCTCCAACGTAGGTACACCCCCTTCGCGTGTGTAGTAAGGGTGGTACGCCACGTTGGCAAGCGTGGGTGCATTTCTTCTGCCCGTCAATGCACCGGCACCTAAACTTTTAGCCACATCATCACTGAAGGCCAGTTCTGTTTTATGACAGGATGCGCAACTGATCGTATAGTCTACAGACAACATCTTGTCATTGAACAGCATTTTGCCCAGCTCCCATTTCCTGTAAGAAAAAGGATTGTCATCCGGGAATGGAATCTCCGGGAAACCCGCAGGAGCCCTCTGTAAAGACATCTCTGCCGGTAACCGGATGCTGGTTTTTTCCTGGCACGAATAGCAGGACAGGGCCACTATAACAGCAGCTGTTACAAGTTGGAGCTTCATGACCGATTAGTACATAAGCAACTTATCAACAGTGCTGTATCCGTCCGCAAATTTTGTATGTACAAAATACAGCCCGGGTTTGCCCGGTGCCAGCTCTACTGTCGTAGCTCCCTCGGCTTTGCCTGCAACCAGTATTGTTTTGCCACTGATATCGGTAACAATGATATCTGCCCTTTCCGCCCCTTGTTCAAACCTCATAGTGGCTTGTCCGCTTGTTGACGGGTTGGGATAAATGGCAAATACAGGTTGGCGTTCAATATGATTAGCTACGGAAACAGGAGAGCTTGCCGAAAAGACATGGTCGCGGAAGTTGGCGAGTAGTTTAGCTTCATCCCCTCCATCTCCGTGGGCTATTAACCCCGATGATATGTTTATGCCTTTTATGGCCATAGCGTAGTCTGCCTTGATGGCTATCACCAGCTTCCCATTTTTCATAACGCCTGTTGCGGGCACGGTCGTTTCAAAATAATGCTGATCGCCCAGGGCATGTATCTCGTATGTCTGGTTCAGCGATGTGCCCGATTTACCTTCCATAGCCACAAACCTGTAGCCTGCTGACCAGCCCCAGTGCATAGAGGGGGACTTTGGCGCCAGCGGGTGACCGCTTGGCTGCAACGAAGGGTCCGCGTGGTTCACCGGTGTGTCCACACCTATATGGAATGATATTGACTCTACATTGGTAATGTTAAATGAACCGAGGTCATCCACTACTGCCTGTCCACCGTTGGCCAGTATATAGTGGTTGGGTACGGGCGTAGTCATTCCACCATCGTGCTTAATGCTGATCCTGGAAATATAATACTCCAGGCGCGTTACGTTAAAACTGTTGCCCAGGTCATTTTGTGCTGCCTGGCCAAACGAGAAATTACCACCGCTCAATTGATGATTGATGTGCAGTTGCACCGGGGTTTGAGCATACGCAGCGTTAAAGGCGAAGCATGCTGCGAATAAAAATGCGAGTATATTTTTATTGATAAACATAGTATCTGTTTTTGTTGATGAATAAATGTAAAAGAACACGCATGACAATGTCATGCCACGTGTGCTACATGAAAACCAACATGGTATCAGATACGGAAGACGCAGTAAAAAATATAAAGCGGGGGTGCGTGCAGCAGGGGCGGGGAGTGCCCTGTGCTCGGTATGTCAGATAAGCCATAAACGGGGCTTTTCAGCAAATAATAGTTGGTGTGCAGGAGGGCTGTTTCCAGCGATTTGAACCAATGCAGTATCTTGCCGGTTTGCTGGTGGTCATCCACAGACAATGTTACCAGCTCATCAGAGCAACAGTCGTCCTCCTCCATCTCGCCGGCGCAGCACGACGGCTTTTCCTCGGTGGTATTTACCGTGATGTACTTGAAACTGCCGCCACAATAGTGAAAAGAGAGTACACTACCCGACAGCCCTGCCAGGTAGGCAATAATGAACAATATGAGTACCGCGCGCTTCAAATCTCAATACTACTTGTTCAAATATATAAAATTTAGACTTGTTTTGCGAAGTTTCGGGGGTAAAATCATGTTTTGAATTCTGCCCGGGGATGGAGGTTAGGAAGGACTATATGCTAACACCCATACAGATGCATGATCAATGCAATGTGCCAATGAGAACATATAAAAAGAAAAACAGCAGTAAGAATAAACTTACTGCTGTATAATTAATCTATTTTTATTCTTTATTAACCTGTATCGTTTTTTC
>DATCSV010000455.1:0-2047 GCA_036568285.1 Flavipsychrobacter sp.
ATTCCTGCTCAGTTTTGTGAATGAAGCGTTTCGCCCTGCAAATGCATCAGCTATTGCCCACTTCAGCCATGAAACCAACCGGACACGTTCTTTCTCACTCAACCGGCTGGCTATAAACCTCGGCTGGGCAGTAGGCGGCTCCATAGGTGGATTTGTAGCGAGTAAAAGTTATTACCTGTTGTTCTGGATAGACGGGCTCACCAATATATCGGCTGCTGTATTACTGTGGTTGCTGCTGGCTCCGTCAAAGAATAAAGACTCTGCCCGAAAACCCGTGCCTTACACCGGCCCGGTCAAGTCTGCTTACAAAGACAGACCCTACCTGGTATTTATTGTGCTCAATACATTGTTCGCTATCTGCTTCTTCCAGACATTTACCACTATACCCATCTATTTCAAACAAGACCTGCTGATGAAGGAAAGCCAGATAGGTATTATCATGGCTATTAACGGCCTGCTGATAGGCATACTGGAAATGGTGATAGTGCATAAACTGGAAAGCAAAGGCGGGATATTAAGCAATATCATACGAGGTGTTTTTTTAGTTGCACTAGCCTTTGCTTCACTCAACCTGTTGCCGGGCATGTTTGCGCTGGCAATGGTGTTCATCATACTACTAACCGTAGGCGAAATGGTGGGTATGCCATTTATGAATACTTATTGGATAGACCGCGCCAACAATAGCAACCGTGGACAGTATGCGGCTCTTTTTACCATGTCCTGGGCGGTAGCACAGGTGGCTGGGCCAGGCATGGGTGCATTAGTAGCACAATACGGTGGTTTCACTATGTTGTGGTGGGTAATTGCAGGATTGTGTATTGTTGCTATTGCCGGCTACAGATGGTTACAGTTGAGAACTAAATCAAGGTAATATATTACCTCTCACCGAAGATACTGCTGCCGATGCGCACCATAGTGCTGCCCTGTTCTATGGCTAGTTTATAATCACCACTCATACCCATAGAACAGGTATTGAAGTGGGCTGCTGTAATGAAATAACTGTCTTTTAGGAAAGTGTACATATTCTTGATACTCCTGAACTCTCTGTGCACCTGCTCCATATCGTCGGTAAAGGTAGCCATGCCCATCACACCACATATGCGCACATTAGCCAGTTGTTCTTTCTGTGCCTCGTACATATCCATCAATTCTACCAATTCAGTATTATCCAGGCCGTGTTTGGTTTCTTCTTCCGCCACATGCAGTTGCAGTAATACATCAATCACACGCCCGTGTTTTGCCGCCTGTTTGTTGATTTCCTGCAATAATTTGAAGCTATCTACTGCGTGGATTAAGTGGACAAACTCTGCTATGTACTTCACCTTATTGCTTTGCAGGTGGCCTATGTAGTGCCAGTGGATATCGGCAGGCAATAAAGGTTGTTTCTCTACCAGTTCCTGCACGTAGTTTTCTCCGAAGTTGCGCTCGCCGAGCTCGTACAACTCCTGAATATCACTTACAGGTTTCTTTTTGGATACAGCTACCAGTGTTACGTTCCGTGCTGCAGTTTCGTCTTTTATACTTCTCCAGGTAATGGCATCTACCATAGCTAATCTTAATATTGTTCGTGCTCGTTGGGGAAATCCTTGCTTTTAACGTCTGAAATATATTTTTCTGTAGCTTCTTTTATCTGCTCGTACATGTTGAGGTACCTGCGCAGAAAACGGGGTGAGAAATCTTTGTTGATACCTAGCATGTCGTGCATCACCAATACCTGCCCGTCAACATGCATACCCGCCCCTATACCGATGATGGGTATTTTCAATTCCTCCGCAACGCGTTTGCCCAATGTGGCAGGTATCTTCTCCAGTACTATCGCAAAGCAGCCCGCTTCCTGCAGTTTATGGGCGTTTTGTATCAGTTCTTCCGCCTCAGCCTCTTCTTTGGCGCGCACTACATAGGTGCCAAATTTGTATATAGACTGTGGTGTCAACCCCAGGTGGCCCATTACCGGAACACCTGCGCTTATGATTCGTTTTACAGATTCCACTACTTCTCCCCCGCCCTCCAGTTTAATAGCGTGGGCGCCGGTCTCCTTCATGATACG
>DATCSV010000456.1:0-6133 GCA_036568285.1 Flavipsychrobacter sp.
CTGTATTCCTGGTGATGATCTCACACTTCGTAATCAATCAGTACCTGGTTCAATACCAGTTTCTGGTTTTAGGCTCATGGGGCGTAAACCTGTTCTTTGTCTTGAGTGGTTTCCTCATTACAGAAATATTGCTCAAGGACATCTACCACGAGGAGGGAAATAAAAAGATACTTAAGAAGTTCTATATAAGGAGAACCCTGCGCATATTCCCCATCTATTATTTGTCTATTCTGGTGCTTTATTTCCTGAATGTTGAAAATAGTGACCAGGCTACTGTGTATGCGGCCACATATACTTACAATTGGTATCACTTTATTACAGGAGCGTCGTCACCGGCTATGGCCCATTTCTGGTCGCTATGTGTAGAAGAGCAGTTTTACCTTATCTGGCCCATGTTGCTGATAATAGTTAAGCCCAGGCACCACCTGAAATTAATAATTATAATGATGGCTATCGGTTTCGGCAGCAGGATGCTGTACGTTGGCCTGCACCTGCATAACTACAGTGATTTTGTTTATACTACAATAGCCTGTCTCGACTGCCTGGGTATGGGGGCGTTGCTGGCATGGCTTAAGTTGAACAACCCCGAATTTCTTCGCAAAATATTAAAACATTCGTCTGTTCCTGTTTTGCTAACTATCATCGCGGTAGTTGTGAGTCGCGCGGGCAACGAGGTGTTTTACATTACAAGTACACTGCTTACAGCACTTGTTGGATTTTATATCATAGGCAACGGGGCAATGCATAGATTTACGTTTTTTGGAAAACTGCTGGATAATAAACAGCTCCGGTATGTAGGTAGAATATCATATGGAGTATATGTCTATCACTGGATATTTTTTGTACTTCTTCATGACAGTATAGTGGCATGGCTAAGGGCAATGCTGGCAGAGGTGCCGGCATTGGCTGTGCTAAAGGCTAACGTCTATGTACTGTTATTTGTCGTATTCGTAGCTATAACCGTTGCGGCAGCTTACATATCATACAAAATAATTGAATTGCCGGTCATACGTTTAAGGAGCTTTTTCGAAAAAGCCGACGAAGTGAAGGGTGGCGATACAGAAGAAACTATTGTCGGCAGGTCCGGTGGTTAGCAGATGGCGCCAATTACATGTGCATAGCCAACCCGGCTACGCACATGTAATTGTAAATCGTCTGTAAGTGTTGCTCTGGCTTAACTTTCTTATGAACCATTTTCTACACTGCTTTTTTTAAAAATCTTAATGAAGGGAAATGAAAGAGACCCTGCACTATCTAAAGGCGAATTCATAAGATACTTATACTATTCAGTACCCATTTATTCAATCATATTACATATAGATAAGCCTGCATATGAGTTTATATATTTCAGGTTCTGACAGCTAATATCAGGTAATCCCCGGCAGGGTGCAGAATAGTCATCTGCAAATGTTATTTTCGCATTGCTCTTTACATGAACCACCTTCCACATCTCATACAAGACCTGGGGCTGATACTGGTTGTTGCCGGGCTCACTACGCTGCTGTTCAAGTGGCTGAAGCAACCTGTCGTACTGGGATATTTGCTGGCAGGGTTGTTAGTAGGGCCACAACTACCGCTGTTCCCTACCATTACCGAGATTGAAAACATCAGGATATGGGCAGAAATAGGCGTGATATTCCTGCTCTTTACGCTCGGCCTTGAGTTCAGCTTCAAAAAACTGCTGAACATAGGCGGACCGGCATCAGTCACCGGTTTGATAGAAATATCGGCTATGCTGGGCGTCGGTTTTATACTGGGCAAGCTGATGGGCTGGCCGGTCATGGACTGTATATTCCTGGGTGGTATTTTATCTATCGCATCTACTACTATTATCATCCGTGCCTTCGACGAGCAGGGCGTAAAGGGCAAGAAGTTTGCCAACCTGGTGTTTGGTGTGCTCATTGTCGAAGACCTGGTAGCCGTAGTGCTGATGGTATTACTGGCTACAATTTCCGTCAGCCGGGAGTTTGCAGGTATGCAGATGTTATTATCCATTCTAAAGTTGGCATTCTTCCTCGTCCTATGGTTCATAGCAGGCATATTTTTTATTCCTTCTTTTCTCAGCCGGGTGCAGAAACACTTGAACGATGAAACGCTGCTGATACTGGCGATAGGCTTCTGCCTGCTGATGGTCATACTGGCATCGCTGGCAGGCTTCTCTCCCGCGCTGGGCGCGTTTATCATGGGGTCTATACTGGCCGAGACAATACAAGCCGAGCGTATCGAGCATATAATCACTCCAGTTAAGGATTTATTTGGTGCAGTGTTTTTTGTATCTGTAGGCATGCTGATCGATCCTACAATACTGGTAGATTATGCCGGTCCGATATTGCTTATCACCTTAGTATTTGTATTCTTCAAGGTATTGCATGTTACCCTGGGTGCTGTTATATCCGGCCAACCGCTAAAGACTGCGGTTTATGCAGGTATGAGTATGGGGCAGATAGGTGAGTTCTCGTTTATCATTGCCACCCTGGGCGTTACGCTCAAGGTAACCAGCAGTTACCTCTACCCCATTGCTGTAGCCGTATCCGCCATCACTACCTTTTCTACGCCATATATGATAAAGGCGGCCGGACCTTTGTACGGCAAGATTGAAAAGATACTGCCGGACAAGTGGATGAAAACGCTCGTACGGTATAGCACCGGTGCACAAACTATTAACTCTGCCGGCGACTGGCAACTGGTTCTGCGATCTTTTATCATTATGTCCGTGTTCACCTTGATAGTATCTGTCGGCATAATAATACTGTTTGCCGAAGGGGTACATACGGTCATAGCCAATACAATGCCTAGCTATTTCTGGGCTACTATCGTTACGGTCACACTCTGCCTGCTGGCTATATCGCCATTCCTGTGGGCGCTGGTGATGCGCAAATTACAGCCTAAGTCTTTTGCCAATCTGTGGGCCAACAAACGCTATCACGGTCCGCTGCTGTTGCTCCGGCTGATACGTGCCGGCATTGCCATAGCTATCGTCACTGCAACTTTTATAGCATTTTTCCCCATAGGGTATGCCCTGGCATCTGCGCTTGTTATCATTGCTATTGTACTGTTCTTTGCTAAGCGGATACATGCTTTTTACCTGCGGCTGGAAACGCGCTTCTTTTTTAATTTCAACCAGCGGGAGATATTGGAGGCACGTATCAATCGTAAAGAGCTCGCCCCATGGGATGCTCATATAGCACAGTATATCCTGCCTGTTGGGTCGCCCTGTATGGGCATGACACTGGAAGAGCTCGCCATTCGTGAAAAGATAGGCGTGAATATAGCCATGATAAGAAGGGGGGATGTGTACACCATCATCGCACCGGGCCGGCACGAGCGGGTGTACCCCGGCGACAGGATGTTCGTTATTGGCACAGATGAACAACTGGATGCGTTCAAAGAGTTTATCCAGCCCGATGCGGAACAGCAAAAACTGGACGAGCAGCACGATATTGTACTGAAAAAGGTGGTAGTAGACGAAAGCTCTTTTATGCTGGGCAAATCAATCCGCGAAAGCGCTGTGCGCGAAAAAACACAGGGTCTGGTGGTGGGTATAGAGCGTGGCGGCAGGCGCATCCTCAATCCCGAGTCTTATACCGTGTTTGAAATGAACGATAAAGTATGGATAGTCGGTGATTCCGAATTGATCGAAAAATTGCAATAACTATTCTTTGATTACCTTCTGCGTGAGGGTATAGTCCTGCCGCTACCAAATACTTCATATAGGAATACCACAAACAAAAACCCCCTGACTATTCATCAGGGGGCTGCTCTATTATTAGTTTACCAATTCGCTATTACACGTTCTGCATCACCTTAGGTGCTGCACTACGTATTTCTTCGTTGGCCTGGTCTGCAAATTGTTCGAAGTTTTTGTTGAACAACTGCGCCAGTTCGTTAGCTTTCTTATCGTACGCTTCTTTATCGGCCCATGTGCTGCGCGGGTTCAGTATCTCGTCCGGCACGTTAGGGCATGTCTGCGGTATCAGTACGCCAAATACATTGTGTGCTTTGTATTCCACATTGTCCAGTTCACCAGTCATCGCTGCGGTTATCATAGCACGTGTATACTTCAGGCTCATGCGGCTGCCTGTACCGTAAGCGCCGCCGCTCCAGCCGGTGTTGATCAGCCATACTTTTACATCTGAATGTTCTTCCAGCTTCCGGCCCAGTAGCTCTGCATATTTTGCAGGGTGCAGCGGCAGGAACACGCGGCCAAAGCAGGCATAAAATGTAGTCTGCGGCTCAGTTACGCCTACTTCTGTACCGGCTACCTTGGCGGTATAGCCACTAATGAAGTGGTACATAGCCTGGCCCGTAGTCAGCTTGCTGATGGGGGGCAGTATACCAAACGCATCACAGGTCAGGAAGAAGATGTTCTTCGGGTCGCCGCCGTAAGATGGTTCTTTAGCGTTAGGAATATTGTGTATCGGGTAAGCGGCACGGGTATTCTCCGTTACGCTGCCGTCTGTATAATCTACTTCATTGCTGTCTGCTTTGAATACGATGTTCTCCAACAGCGCTTCGTGCTTGATAGCATTAAATATCTGTGGCTCTTTTTCAGCGCTCAGGTCTATCACTTTCGCATAGCAGCCGCCTTCAAAGTTGAAAACAGAACCATCGGCCCAGCCGTGCTCGTCATCACCTATCAGGGCACGGTTTACATCAGCGCTCAGCGTTGTTTTACCGGTGCCGGACAAGCCGAAGAATAATGCTACATCACCTTCTTTGCCTTCGTTGGCAGAGCAGTGCATGCTCAATACATTATGCTCGTGTGGCAGCAGGAAATTCAGCACACTGAATATGCCTTTCTTCATTTCGCCGGTATAGGCGGAGCCGCCTATCAGTATCACCTTCTTAGTGAAGTTGACTACGGTAAAATTGCCCTGGCGTGTACCGTCTGTAGCAGGGTCGGCCTGGAAGCCGGGAGCCTGCAATATCAGCCAGTCAGGTTGTTGATTAGCTATTTCTTCTTCTGTAGGGCGCAGGAACAAATCGTTGCAAAACAAGTTAGCCCACGGAGTCTCATTCACAACACGTATATTCAGCCTGTATTTGGGGTCGGCGCAGGCATATGCGTCACGTACCCATACTTCTTTACCTGCCAGGTAAGCGCATACTTTATTATATAAGTTGTCAAATACCTCAGGAGAGATAGGAATGTTTACTTTACCCCAGTCTACACTATTCTCGGTATACGCGTCCTTTACAGTGAATTTATCCTGCGGAGAACGTCCCGTGAATTTTCCCGTACTTACACAAAGAGCACCGGTATTATTCAAAGTACCCTGGCCCAGTTCTACTGTTTTGTTGATCAATTCTGTCGGAGAGAGGTTCCAGTTAGCAACTGCAACATTAAGGCCCAGTTCGGCAAGATTTGCTGACGGGTTCTTTATCCCATTTTCCTGCATATTTTCCTTTTTTGTAAAAAAATTTTTGAACCGCAAAAATAGTACATCTATTCCATAGCAGGGATTAATTTTTACCTGTTTTACCACTTGTTAACAGTATATGCTATATGTTCCAACAGTGCCATTCCTGCCGGCCTTTTGTTCCAAATGTGCACTTTTCCCGCCTTTAGCGTGACAAATGTTCCCAAATGATGCCGGATTTCCGGAAAAACAGAACCGCACATTTTTATAAGTAATTGGTTGTGAGCGGGTTGGAAAATTTGTTCCATTTTGATGCCTGTTTTTGGAGTAATTTTTCTCGAGCCTGGTAAAAACCTCCGGTATGGAGAGGGGTGTAATATTCAGATATAATTCAGATGTTATTTGTTTCAAGATGAGTGGTATTTTTATTATATGACGTATTCACTGGATTTCTGTAAATCTAAATAGATTATCACCACAAATATACGCTTTTTATTACATTTTATCAAATTAACATACTGGTTATACTGTCTGTTTGATGGGGTGGATGCCTGTTTAACCGCTGTGACAGATTTATGCCTATTTTGATTATCTTTAATATTACATATTCCGCTTATGAAGAACGCCGTCACGCATTTCCTGTTATGTTTTCTGTTGGCTGCAAGCGCTTACGCTAAAAAGGAAACGCCGTTACCTGCTGCTAATGCATCAGTCCGTTTCATCGAAAACAAAGGGCAGATCACCAACCAGCATGGTGCTGTGCGGAAGGATAT
>DATCSV010000457.1:0-9145 GCA_036568285.1 Flavipsychrobacter sp.
CGTAAAAGAAACAAAACAAGGTACGCCGTGCTGACCATAGCATTGATATTCGTGTCGTTGCTGCTACACGTGTTCGGAATACAACAGTTGCCTTTGCTGGAGCTGACGCCATTGCTGCTGGCACTGTTATTTATCTTTGGTTCTATTATAAAACGTAAATAGAATGGAAAAGAAAAATATCCACACGGCAAAATTCCCGCAATTGTCATACAATATGTATGGTAAGGGTGATGTGATTGTTTTGCTGCATGGATTTCCGCTGGATAGCAGTCTCTGGGATAAGATCGTTCCAACTTTGGCAGAAGACTACCTGGTGATAGTGCCCGACTTGCCGGGCAGTGGCAAAAGTACATTTGAAGGGAACGAACTGAGTATAGATGAGATGGCTGAATCAGTAAGGCTGATATTGGTGAAAGAACAGGTAAATAAGGTAGTATTGGCGGGGCATTCTATGGGAGGTTATGTGGCGCTGGCTTTTGCTGACCTGTATCCTGACGCTGTAAAAGGGCTGGCGTTAGTACATTCATCTGCCAGATCCGACACAGAAGAAAAAAAAAGAGCAAAGGTTGAAATCCATAGAGCTGTTTAAGAAAGGCGGTAAGGAGCCTTTTGTCAGGCAAATGATACCCGCTTTGTTCTCACCGGCCTCCTTAGACCGCAATAAAACCGATATCCAGGAGCTCATTAACAAATCTTTATTAACTGAAACGAAAAGTCTCGTTGTTTTTTACAATGCAATGATAAATAGGCCGGATAGAACGGCTATCTTGAAGAACAGTGAAGCACCTGTGTTATGGGTTATGGGGGCTGATGACAGTATCGCACCGCCAAAAAATTTAATACAACAAACTTCATTAGCAAACGTTAACTTTGTATATACGTGTAATGAGTGTGGGCATATGAGTATGATTGAATCGCCTGGTGAGTTGGTATCATATCTACAGTCATTTGCTTCTTACTGTTACGGTAAAGCACGGTAGTGATGAGGAACGGGTTTAAAATATTTATTAGTGTTCTGATTGCGGCCTTTACTTTTTACGGCGAAGGCGCACAGGCAACCCATATAGTAGGAGGTGGCCTTACTTACGAATGCCTGGGATCAGGAGTAGGAGGTGTACGATACCGTATAAAGTTGGAAATATACCAGGATTGCCTCAATGGTTTACCGGATGCTATTGCGGAAGATATACCTGCATACATAGGGATTTTTTCAAGAGAAAGCGGATGGAGGATATTGGATTCCATTGGTAATGGAAATCAAGGCGCAGTTGAAAACGTATTGGTTCCTCCCAATTTCAGTAACGCATGCGTCAACAATCCTCCCAAGTTGTGCCTGAGGCGGGTAACATTTACTAAGGTTTATACTTTACCTGTTAACTCTGCAGGCTACAGAGTAATGTTTGTGCGTTGCTGTCGCAATGAAGCTATCCTTAACCTGAACAATCCCGGACAAGTGGGGGCTACATACTTCTGTAATATCCCTGCTTCGGCCGAAGCAACTTGTAACAATAGCGCTTATTTTAAAAACTATCCTCCACAAATAATATGTGTGAACAACCCGCTGGCGTACGACCATTCAGCCAGGGATAATGACGGTGATTCCATCAGCTATGAGCTGTGCGATGCTTATCCGGGGGGGACCACTACAGGCCCCAAACCCTGGCCAACTGGAAGTATACCCAAACCAATTACTCAAATCAGTCAGTCGCCTCCTAGCTACGGCTATAGAGCTGGTTTCAGTCCCACAAGGCCCATGGGTGGCAATCCTGTAATTCAGATTAATCCTGTAACGGGTATGCTAACCGGTACACCTAACCAGCAAGGCAGGTATGTGGTGTCTGTGTGTGCGCACGAATGGAGAAATGGAATACGCATTAACACGGTGCACAGGGAATTTCAGTTTACAGTTACCAACTGTTCTAAAGCCGTAATAGCAGATATCCCACAGTTTTCTGAGGAGTATAATACTTATATCGTATCCTGCAAGTCCAAAACAGTTAAGTTTATCAATAAGAGTTCCGGCGGTTTCAAGTACAACTGGAGTTTTGGCACAGGTGATGTTTCATCTGATTTTGAACCTGTATATACTTATCCTGATACAGGCGTATATACTGTGAAGTTAATTGTAAACGAGGGTTCTACCTGTCCGGACAGCATATCACGTTTTGTAAAGGTATATCCGGATTATTCGGCTGCCTACGACGTGGCTGGCCTGTATTGTCCCAATGCACCCATACAGTTTACAGATATGTCTGAGGCTACTTACAAACCGGTGGTAAAATGGGAGTGGTCTTTTGGAGATGGAAACACCTCTGACGTTCAGAATCCGGAGCATATATATGCTGAAGGAGGCGATTTTCCTGTTACGTTGGTTTCCACCAGCATCAAAGGATGTAAAGATACAGCTGTAAAAACAGTTTCGATAGACAGGTTCAAGCCATTTGCCGGTAATGATACGATCATTGTCAAAGGAGAATCCGTCTATTTCAATGCCTCCGGTGGAAGCATATTTGAGTGGTCTCCGGGCACAAACCTGAATACGACTAATTCGCCAACCCCGGTTGGATATTACCCTGATACGGGCAGGTATAGCTACAATGTGTACATCAGGAGTCCCCGTGGGTGCGAAGGCAATGACAGCATCCGGGTATGGGTAGTGGGGCAGGGTTCCCTGTTTATGCCTACGGCCTTTACTCCTAACGGTGATGGCAAAAATGATTTATTACGTCCGTTAAGTGTGGGCTATTCAGCCTACAATTACTTCAGGGTCTTTAACCGTTGGGGGGAACTGGTATTTGATACCAAACGGATAGGCGACGGTTGGGACGGCACCTTCAGGGGCAAGAAAGCCGATATCGGCACCTATTTCTGGTTATTGAGCGCAGTAGATAAAGACGGCGTTACACACCAGAAAAAAGGAGACGCCACGCTTATAAGGTAAATGTCAAATGTTTTTGAAATAATTAAGCGGCATGAGCCGCTTTTCTTATTTATGCTTTATACATAAAGGGCTGTATCTTTATCCCTCAATAAGCAAAATAATACATGGCGGGGAAAATACTTATTACCGGGGCTACGTCTGGCTTTGGTAAAGCGATAGCCGTAAAATTCGCGGAGAATGGTTTTGATGTTATTGCAACAGGGAGAAGGGAGGACAGGTTGAATAACCTGAAAGAAGAATTGGAAGAGCAATATGGCGTAAACGTTACCATCATACCGTTCGATATACGCAACAGGCAGGAGGTGGCAGAAGCAGTGGATAAGCTTCGTAGCCAAACTGATGCTATTGACATATTGGTGAACAATGCTGGCCTTGCTTCGGGTTTGTCCACTATTGACGAAGGGGATATCGACGATTGGGAGCTAATGATAGATACCAACCTGAAAGGCTTGTTATACATTACCCGCATGGTAATTCCTATGCTGAAAAATAGTAAAAGCGGGCATATAATTAATATCGGTTCCACCGCCGGGAAAACCGTATACAAAAACGGCAACGTGTATTGCGCTACAAAATTTGCCGTAGATGCACTTAACCAGGCGATGAGGATAGACTTGTTATCCTACAGCATTAAAGTAACGGCTATCAATCCTGGTATGGCGGAAACGGAATTTTCTTTAGTCAGGTTCAAAGGAGATGCTGATAGGGCTACCGCTGTATACAACGACATTCAGCCATTGAAGGCGGAAGATATCGCGGATGTCGCTTTTTATTGTGCCACGCTTCCTCCACACGTTTGTATTAACGACCTTACGATAACTTGTACGAACCAGGCCAACAGCCTGTACACTTTACGCAACTCGGAACTGGCGAAATAATATGTACAGCGCGGAAACAAAAATAAGAGTGCGATACGGCGAAACTGATCAGATGGGGTACCTCTATTATGGTTTCTATGCTTTGTATTATGAGGTAGGCAGGGCTGAAGCCATCCGGGAGCTGGGATTCACATACAGGCAGATGGAAGAAATGGGTGTTATGATGCCGGTTACAGAGCTGAATGCCAGATATTTTCGCCCGGCACAGTACGACGACCTGGTGACAGTCCGGACCATATTAAAAGAAATTCCGGAGAGCTCAAAGATACAGTTTCATTCAGAGCTGTATAATGAGCAAGGCGAACTTCTGAACAAAGGGGTAACTACACTTGTGTTTTACGATCCTGTGAAAAAAGAGAAGGTCGCTATGCCGGCAGTGCTTTTAGAAAAACTGAAACCGTACTTTGAATAAGATGAAGCATATAAAGGCTACAATAATAACGATAGGCGATGAATTGCTGATAGGGCAGACAATAGACACCAACTCGGCATGGATGGCGCAGCAACTTAATTTGCTGGGTATAGAAGTTTTCAGAAGGATTGCGGTGGCCGATATAGAAGCTGATATTCAACTGGCTTTAGACGAAGAAATACCCCGTGCTGATATCATACTCTTGACAGGTGGCCTCGGTCCTACATCTGACGATATAACCAAGCCATTTCTATGTAGGTATTTCGGTGGCAAAATGGTGGTGAACAATGATGTGTTGAAACATGTGCGGCAACTGTTTGAGAAGCGCAACCGCCCCTTCCTGGATATGAACCGTAAGCAAGCGGAGATACCTGATGTATGCACGGTGCTGAGAAATGAAATGGGTACCGCGCCCGGCATGTTGTTTGAGAAAGATGGTAAATGGATCATATCCATGCCCGGTGTGCCGTTTGAGATGCAGAGCATTATGACGGGTGAAGTACTGCCACGGTTGAAGGAGCGATTTGTTAGTGATGTTATCATACACCGTAATATCATTACTTCCGGTGAAGGAGAAAGCTTTATTGCAGAAACTTTAACCGGGTTTGAAGCTTCTCTGCCCCCCTATATCAAGATTTCTTATCTGCCTACACCGGGTAGTGTGAAACTCAGGCTGACCGGTAAAGGTGTGGACGGAGAACGATTAGCTGCTGAACTGGATAGGCTTCAGGCCGAAGTGGCAGATACACTGCAACGGATTGTCGTATCAATGGAGGATGTTACCTGGCAGGAGCTATTAGGTAAAACTTTGTTACAGCATAAAGCCACCGTGTCGCTGGCGGAAAGCTGTACAGGCGGATATATAGCGCACCTGATTACACAGGTGCAAGGCTCTAGCCAGTACTTTAATGGAGCCATTGTTCCTTACCAGAGCAGGCTGAAAACAAGTATTGTAGGTGTAGACGAAAAGACTATTGAGCAACACACTGCTATCAGCGAGGAAACGGCTATTGAGCTGGCCGTGAAAGCCAGGAAGATGTTCAATAGCGATTACAGCCTGGCTGTTACCGGCCAGTTGAGCTACGGAGGCGAGGATGCGCATATACAACAAGGACTGGTGTGGATGGCTGTGGATGGAGAAAAAGGTGTAAAAACGAAGAAATTCCAGTTTCATTACAACAGGGCAATGAATAAGGAACTGGCGGCACAGATGGGCTTATTGATGATCTGGAAATACATCAATGGTAAATTATGAGCAGGATATTCCTGGTGGGCATGCCCGGAGTGGGGAAAACATATTGGGGCAGAATATTGGCTGAAAGATCAGGTTTCGCCTTTGCCGATCTGGATGAATATATAGAACAATCTGAAGGACGAACTGTTCATGAAATATTCGCAATTAACGGGGAGGCATACTTCAGACAAAAAGAGACTCAGTGCCTGCATAAGCTCAGTACAAATGATAGGGTGATTATTGCATGCGGCGGTGGCACCCCTGTGTACAACGACAACATGATATGGATGAAGGAGAATGGTTGTGTAGTGTATATGGAAGCTGATATGAGTACACTACTGAACAGGGTAGGCAACAATACGACAAGACCGTTACTGGATGGTGAAGATATCAGGAGCAAAATGGAAGGTCTTTTTCAAGCAAGGCTACCTTATTACCTGCAGGCACATCATTCAATAAGGGTAGATGAAGGGATTATTACTAATTTTGAAGAAATAGTTGCATTATGTACAAACCTGCATTGATATGGGGAGCGCTATTTGCGGGGCTGTCAGTAATATTAGGGGCATTCGGCGCACACGCATTAGAAGATAAATTGACAGTAGCGCTGCAGCAGACCTATGAAACAGCAGCACGATACCAGATGTATCATGGTCTTGCTCTGCTGGCGTCAGGCCTGATGTACGCACACCTGCCGGTAAAAGCATTGAAGTATGCTTCCATATGTTTTATCGTCGGTACGGTACTGTTCAGCGGCTCTTTATACCTGCTCACTATGCTGAAAATGGACGGCCAGGTAGGCCTCGGTAGCTTTGGCTTAATAACACCTATAGGCGGCCTTTTTTTTATCGTAGGCTGGATATTGTTTATAGCCGGATGTTTAAAAAAATAAGATGAAAGTAGCAGCACTGATACCCGCACGTATAGGCTCCACGCGCTTCCCTGCCAAGATGCTGACATCCATCAAAGGAAAGGCGCTGATTACACGTACCTATGAAACTGCGGTGAATACGGGTTTATTTGCCGAGGTGATTGTAGTGACGGATAGCGATGAAATACAAAAGGAAGTGGAGCGTGCAGGTGGCAGGGTAATCAGGAGTAAAAAAGAACATGAAAGCGGTACAGACAGGATTGCTGAAGCTGCTGCTGATGTTGCTGCTGATGTGATAATAAATATACAGGGTGACGAGCCTTTTATACAGAAACAGCCTTTGGAACAGCTCATCGGGTTGTTCGGTGGTGAAGAGGGCGCACAGGTGCAGGCTGCATCATTAGTGCAGCCGACTAAAGACGAACTCATTGTCAGCAACCCCAACAAAGTGAAAGTAGTATTAAGGCCGGATGGTTATGCTATTTATTTCTCACGCAGTCCTATTCCATATATACGCGATACCGCCGCTGATCACATGTACTACATCCACATCGGTATTTATGCTTTCAGAAAGGAGGCGCTGATGCGCTTTGCATCCTGGCAGCCATCACCATTGGAGACGGTAGAAAAGTTGGAGTGTAACCGATTTATAGAATATGGCATGCCTATAAAAATGGCACTGGCGCAGCATACCAGCATAGCAGTAGATACACCGGAGGATGTGGCCGCTGCAGAAGCCTATTTAGAAAAGAATTCAAATACCTGAGATACTCTTTGCGTCCTTTTCAATATATAGCAATACTGTTTGTAGCCGTACTGGCTGTGGCTACGCTTCTGCACCTGCAAGGCCATATCGGCTTTTACGTGTTGCCACTGTTGTGCCTTATGTATATAGTTTTGCTGTATTTAGGCGTTACACAAATAGGGTGGAATTATTATATCCGCTCGTACAATAAGGGACACAACAGGCAATTTATTGCACTCACCTTCGACGATGGCCCTAATACTGAAACATCTGCAATACTTGATATATTAAAACAAGAGCAGGTAAAGGCAACGTTTTTTTGTATTGGTAGAAATATTGAAAAAGACCAGGCTCTTGTATTGCGTATGCACGACGAAGGACATGTAGTCGGCAATCATAGTTATTACCACAGCACCAGCTTCGACTGGATGAATTCCAAACGGATGTTAGCTGAAATTGAACAGGCAAATTCCATCATCAGGAAGGTAACCGGTAGGCAGCCTAATATGTTCCGGCCACCGTATGGTATTACCAACCCCAACCTGTACAGGGCTGTAAAACGCTCAGGCATGGCGTCAATAGGGTGGAGTCTTCGCTCATACGACACCCTTGCAAAGGATGGCGAACAGCTCAAAAACAGAATAATTAACAAATTGTCAGGCGGGGATATAATACTGCTGCATGATTCGGTGCACGTGACACGTGAAATTTTAACTGATTTGATAAGGGAGGCCCGGAAAAAGGGTTATACTTTTGTGCGCATCGACCAATTACTGGATGTTCAGGCTTATGCGTAGTATTCTGTGTAGTGTTTTATTGTTCCTGACTGTGGACGCTGTGGCACAGCCTGAAGGTTATAAGCCATTAGCTGACTTATCCCGGTTTAAAACCGAGTTGGCTAAATCCAATGCTTCTATCACCAACATATCCAGTGACTTTAAACAAGTGAAGAACCTTTCATTACTGGCCGAGAAAATCCACTCGAAAGGGAAGTTTTACTTTAAAAAGCCTGATATGGTTCGGATTGAGTACACAGAGCCCTATTACTACCTTATGGTAATGAACGGTAGTAAAATGATGGTGAAAGACGAACAGAAGTCGAACAAGATAAACGCAGGCAATAGTAAAATGATGCAGTCTGTAAACAGGGTGATGGTTGACTGTATGCAGGGAACTGTATTTTCCAATCCCGATTTCAAGACAACAGCATTCCAGGACGGCAAACATTACCTGCTCAGGCTTACTCCGGCCACGTCGGATATGAAGAAACTTTTTGAACAAATAGACGTCTATATGAACAAATCCGGCATGGATGTAGTAAAGCTGGTGATGACAGAATCAGGAGGCGACTACACAAGCATGGAGTTCTACAACACGAAGCATAACTTGTCTCTCAATGAAACACTTTTTAAGGTTAGGTAGTCTCTTTCTCCTCTTCGCAGCTTCCTGTGCTGCCCCATACAAAGGCCTGCAACAGCAACCCGCAAAACAATCCGTTTATCGCTTTCAGCCACAATTTGACCGTGTATTATACCGCTGTATTGTCGACGGTAGGTTTATATTTAAAAAATTTCATCTAAGTGGGGTGCTGTTTTTCAAGCAGTTAGAAAATGGCACGAAACGTGCTATATTCCAAAACGAGATGGGAATTGCCTTTTTCGACCTGGAGTGGGACGCGGATGGAAATTTCAAGGTAAGACAGATGATGGAGCAGTTGAATAAAGAGGCCGTAAAGAAGACGTTGAAGAAAGACCTGGAGATGCTGTTAATGATGGGAATGGATAGAAGCTCCGAGATTATGTTGGAGCAGGATAGGGGTAAAGCGCAGGTCTATCGTCTTAATAAGGAGGATGGATATGTTTATTACACGGTAGCCGACAACGAACTGGAGAAAATTGAAAATGCTAATAATAGAAAAACAATAATAACCGTTGATGTAGGAGGAAAAGCAACCCCGCAGTCAATGCCCGACAGCGTGTTGTTCGACCACCACAAAGCGAATTTTACCATATCACTCACTAAAATTGAGCGCAATGTTAATGAATGACTTTTACAAGATAGAGT
>DATCSV010000458.1:0-7129 GCA_036568285.1 Flavipsychrobacter sp.
CCAATCGTGGGACAGCACACTATATAAAAATGTAGAGCTTGTAGCCAACGCTTCATCGGCCGCTGAACTGGATAACCTGATTGAAAAAATAACAGCCAAACTGGACGACGCGCATGTGGAAGGTTTGACCTACAATGTCAATTCATTCTTTAATAAAGCATACAAACCAAGACTACTTCTGCGCTATATGGACAATAAATATGTCGTGGTAAAAACAGGAATACCCGGTGTTGCAGTTGGCGATGAGATAGTAAGCGTTGACGGGCTGACGACAACGCAGTGGGAAGACAGCTTGCAGCATGATATATCTGCCGGCAACCCGGATGTATTTCGGAGGTTTGTGTGTGAGTACCTATTGGGCGGGGATTTGAGCTCTGGTATCAATATTGTATTGAGAAATGCCACGAACAACACTTATACAGCGAATCACACCCGAGGCACGTATATGTATAATCAGTGGTTTAGCGACTACTACCCTAACGACACGCTAAAGAATGCAAAATGGACCACCCTGGACTGTAATGTTGGCTACGTGCACATGGGCAATCTGGAGCAGACTGATGTTAGTAATATGTATGCAGACCTGCTTACAAAACCCGCAATCATATTTGACATCAGGAACTACCCACAAGGAACGGCGTTTACACTTGCCAACCTGATGTACCCGGACAGAAGGATGTTTGCTCATGATACCGAACCAGAGGTGACTTATCCCGGTGCGTTTAGATGGTTCGAACATTTTCTGGGGCCAACAAGTAATAGTACTGACTACAAGGGGAAAATCATATTACTGATGAACCAGGAAACACAAAGCCACGCAGAATATAGCTGCATGATATTTGAAGCTATGCCGGATGTTGTGAAAGTAGGCAGTCCGACCGCAGGCGCCGATGGCAATATCACCTATTTCAACCTGACCAATGATATGCAGACCGGGTTTACAACGCTGGGTATATACTATCCAAATAATAACAGTACCCAACGCGTAGGTATAGTACCTGACTCGCTGGTGTACCCTACACAGGCTGGGACCAGGGCCGGCAGGGATGAGATACTGGAAAAGGCAATGCAGATAGGTTGTGCGGTATCGGTTCGTACTAACCAATTGGCAAACGTTTCAGCAAAAATATACCCCAACCCGGCAAACAATATATTGAACGTGGAGCTACCGGCTGGCCAATCTGTATCAGTGACTATTACCGATGTGACCGGGAGAACATTGCTGCAAACTGATATCGATAATACGTCCAAGAGGATAAATATTACATCATTGCCGCAGGGCTTATACCTACTGAAAATGGAATCCAATGAGCGGCAACAAACATATAAGTTCGTAAAACAATAAAAAGAGAAAGTCCCGTAATTGCGAGACTTTCTCTTAAATCTCATAACGCGCTACCACTACTTCACCTCGCCCATCAGCTTGCGGACAATAGGTGATATCACCACTAATATGACACCCGCAACCAGGGCATAGATACCGAGTTCCTTATAACCAGTTGTGTATGTCATCAGTTTATCTGTAAGAGATGCACCTTCTACCACGTCCCCGGCAATGTCCGCACCAAACAGGCCTGCTGCATACTGCCCATAAGCACTTGCGAGGAACCACATACCCATCATCATACCCCACATGGGCTTAGGGGCCAGTTTGGTCATGATAGACAACCCAATTGGTGAAAGGCATATTTCACCGAACGTCATGACAAAATAGGCCAATGTAAATATTTCCAGCGAAGTCATACCATCCGGCCCGGCAAAGAACCTGGTGAGGTAAAACACGTAAAATGCAGCACCCAAAAAGAGAAAACCCAAACCGAATTTTATCACTGTGTTAGGTTCCATTTTTCGTTTAGCAAGTGCCAGCCATACCAACCCTACAACGGGACTGAGCAGGATAACGAACAGTGCATTGGAAGAGTTATTAACCTCATTGGGGTCGATATTGAGGCCAAACAGGCTGTGATTGAGATTGTACCTGGCAAAAAGGCTCAGCGAGCCGCCGCTCTGCTCGTAAAACGCCCAGAAGAAAATAGAGAAGATGATAAATATTAAAGCTGCTACCAGCTTCTTACGCTCATCAGCACCGTACTTGAATGTTTCGTATATAATGTAAATGAGGCATAGCGGCCCTACTATATACATAAACATGTCAGTATAGTCGGAATTGGATACGAGTATCAGGATAAGTGGTATGACCAATAGTGAGCCAAAATATACTAAACCCTGGTACAGCTTCCTCTTCGGCACAGAGAGGTTGATCTTTGTATTGAGCGGCGAAAGCCCGATAGGGCCCAATGTTTTTTGTGTAAAAATGAATGTAGTGAGGCCGATGATCATAAAGATACCCGCCAATGAAAAAGCCAGGTTCCATGAATAGAGGTTGGCCGCTTTGATACAAAAATACCCTCCGAACATGGCCCCTATATTGATACCCGAATAGAACAACGAGAAACCGGCATCCCGGCGGGAATCGCCTTTTTTGTACAGGTCGCCCACCATGGTAGAAATATTGGGCTTGAAGAAGCCTGTGCCCACTATGGTAAATGATATACCTATATAAAACAGCTCTTTGGGTGCAAAGGCTAACAAGAAGCTGCCCGCTATCATCAACATGCCACCCCAGAATACGGATTTGCGGAAACCGAGTATCTTATCGGCGAACAGGCCACCAACGAATGCCATGGTATATACGAATGCCTGTATGGCGCCGTATTGCAGGTTGGCATCTCTTTCTGACAGCAACAGTTGCTCCACCATAAAAATAGCCAGCATACCCCGCATGCCATAGAAGGAAAAACGCTCCCACATTTCAGCGAGAAACAGGTACCAGATTTGTTTGGGGTATTTGCCTTTGAAGTCCTGGATATTCTCCAGGCTATACTTGCCGTATTCCGTCATCGGGTATTGTTTAAGTTACAAGCTACCAAATTAGTAGTTTTCCCGGTTATAAAAAGAAAAAGCAGCCGTTTTAGGGGCTGCTTTTTCATAGTACTGTCATTTATTATTTCACACCGTGCATCAGCTTATTCAGCGGCTTACTGAATACCACCAGTACCATACCGATGCCTACTGTTATCAATCCCATTTGCGTGTAGATGTCTACATACTGCGTCAGCGTTTCGCTGGCAGATGCCACGGCACCTTCACCACCTTCATGCTCCGCACCTGTTAGCTGCGCCAGTATGGCAGCCACGTAGTTGGCACCGGCAATAGACAAGAACCACGCACCCATTACCATACCTGTAATCTCCTTTGGTGCCAGCTTGGTAACCATTGACAAACCGATGGGTGATAAGAAGAGCTCACCTGTAGTGTGCAGCATATACAGGAATACCAATGTAAAGAGTGGCAACCTGTATTCTGCATCAACCATACCGCTGAAGAGCCACACTACCAAATATCCCAAACCCAACTGAACAATACCCAGCCCAAACTTCATTGGAATGTTAGGGTTTTTACCAATCTTAGACAACTTGACCCACATAACAGAGAAGATAGAACCAAATATGAGGATATAAAGCGGGTTGAAGAACTGCGTAGTAGCAGCACCCATTTCCCATCCGAATATCACCCTGTCTATATTACGGTCTGCAAATAGTGTAAGCGAAGAACCCGCCTGCTCAAAACATGCCCAGAATACAATATTGAAGAACATCAGCAATATCAATATAAACATCCTGTCGCGCAATACTTTACCACCTTTGAAGCCAGCAGAAAGTAATACGTACAATACAAATACAGCAGTTGCAGCCAGCAGATAACCCACTATTGCACTATTGTTCAGCAGGAGATAGAAAACCGGAATGATGGCCAATGTACCCAATATAGTTAAATGCAGCCTGCTCAAAGGGCCAAAAGCCGGCCTCATCAGTTTTTCCCTGTCCGGTGGCAGGCCATGACCCTGGTAGTGTTTTTGTCCCAGTATAAAAACGATGGCACCTATGATCATACCTATACCGGCCAGCGCAAAACCTTTTTCGTAGCCGTAAGATTCACCGACCTGTGCAACAACAGTTGTAGCCAGGAACGCGCCGAGGTTGATACCAATGTAAAATATAGTGAAGCCGGAATCCCTGCGCGGGTCGCCGTCAGGATACAACCGTCCTACAATACTGGATATATTCGCCTTGAAATATCCATTACCGGAGATAATTACAGCCATACCCATCAACAGCCAGAATTCTCCGCCGCCCAGTATCATAAATTCACCAATGGCCATGAGTATGCCACCCATAATTACAGCAATGCGATAACCTAACAAGCTATCTGCCAGTTTGCCTCCCAACACTGTTACAGCATATACCAATGCAGTGTAAGCACCATATATAGCAAAAGTGCGCTCATCAGCTACGTGCAGTGTTTTAATCAGGTACAGTACCAGCAAGGCGCGCATACCATAGTAACAAAAGCGTTCCCACATTTCAGCAAAGAACAACCAATACAAACCTTTGGGATGTCCTGTTGCCGGGGTTACCGGTGCTTCCTGTATTGGCAAATCGCCCGACGTACCCAGTTCTTTCTCATCGTGTGTTTGAGACATATATATGATTAATTTTAAAACAAGTGACGAAAGATAGTAAAAAAAGGTGGCGGTAAAAGTGGCGTAAAAGAAAAATACCGCACAAGGCGGTATTTTTCACAGAGGTCATTATAACTACTATTAATGTATGTTCTTTTCACGCATTACTTTGCGCAGCCATTTCAGCAATACCAGCAACATCAGCGTCGCTACCATACACAATGCAAAATTCACGAGGAAGAAATTGCCCTTGTTGTCGAAACGCTCCCACAGTCCGGACAGCATACCTGATAGTTTATTACCAATAGCTGTCGACAGGAACCAGCCACCCATCATAAGTGCGGTCAACCTTGGCGGACTCAATTTAGAAACCAATGAAAGACCCATAGGCGACAGGCAAAGCTCACCGAATGTGATAACACCGTATGAGGCTATCAACCACCAACTGGAAGCTTTTTCATCACCCATCTGCACAGCAGATACGGCAGCAACCATCACCAGCGTAGACAACCCGGTGATAAACAGGCCTAAAGCTATTTTCGCCGGAGTAGACGGCTCTTTCTTTTTAGTACGAAGGAAACCCCATATGCCTACCACTACCGGTGTAAGCAGCACTACCCAAAAGGGGTTAATTGACTGGTACAACTCGGTAGAGAACAATAACAAAGAACCGCCCGGTGCGGGACGCTGGTCTTCAGGCAGATTTTCAAAATAGCTACCTTCTACATTTGCGGGATCGTAGGTTACCTCTTGCGCCATGTTCACCTTTTGTGCCACATCGGATATAGCTGCAGGCATTTCCCTGTCCGTATAGTCTTTTGCCCATACTGTCAGCGCGTCGCCGTTCTGGTGGAACACTGCCCAAAATATGATAACGCAGAACATTACAGATAACAGCGCGCCAATTGAGTTTTTATCCTCTTTACTGCCCTTGGCCCACAGTGAGCCATAGAACAAAATAACGGGGATACAACCAAAGAGGAATGCGTCATTTGAGTCGGTACCAAAAATATTGCCCGGCAACATGAAGCCGATAATACCACAGGCAAAGACAGGCAGCAATACATAAGCAAATATCTTAGCCAGAGACATATCTTCTTTCTGCACAGGCTTCATTACATCGGCGTGTTTGATATGTTTGTTTCCTCCCAGGAATATGAACACCCCTATCAGCATACCGATACCTGCCGCACCAAATGCCCAGCCCCAGCCGTAGTTGATACGCATGTAGGCAGCCACAAAGTTGCACACGAAGGCACCGATATTGATACCCATATAAAAGATGTTATACCCTGCATCTTTGTTAGCGCGGTATTTGTCGTCATTATACAGGTTACCTACCAGCACCGATATATTGGGTTTAAAGAAACCATTGCCCAGGATAATGAGCAGCAGGGCAATACAAAAACTCGTTTCGCCCGGAATAGCCAGCGCCAGGTAACCGGCCGCCATCAGCAATCCACCTGCCACTACTGACTTCCTGAAACCGAATACCCTGTCGGCCAGCAAACCACCGATGAATGGTGTGAGATAAACCAAACCCAGGTAGGTACCATATATATCGGATTTCTGGATAGCGCTGAAGCCCATGCCCCCGTTATCCACCGAATCCAGCATATATAGGGAAAATATACCCAGCATTAGGTAGTAACCGAAACGCTCCCACATCTCGGTAAAAAACAGCACATACAACCCCTTGGGATGTTTGGCTGCAGATACATTTTGTTGCTCGCTCATAAGTAGTTGATAAGTTTTTCTTTAACTAAAAGCAGTGTTGGTTAATTTTGAACCGTTAAAATAACTATTATATCCCGATTAGCTAACGCCGGTGGATATATTTATCAGTAAAATACCGCTAATGTCAGCATACAATATCCTCTTATTAGGCGCAGGTGGCAGGGAATGCACCCTGGCCTGGAAATTGAGCCAGAGCAAACTGTGCAAAGAACTTTTTATAGCACCCGGCAATGCGGGTACCGCACAATATGGCAGTAACCTGAATATCTCTGTTACAGATTTTGAGGAGATTAAAAAAGTTTGCCTGCAGGACAAGATAGATATACTGGTACCTGGGCCGGAAGATCCATTGGTAGCCGGTATATGGGACTTTTTCAGAAACGACCCTGAGCTGAAACATATAATCGTTGCCGGCCCCTCTGAAGCGGGCGCACAACTGGAGGGCAGCAAAGCCTTCTCAAAAAAATTCATGGAGCGGCACAATATACCTACCGCAGCGTATAGAGAGTTTACTGAAGCAAACTTTGAGGAAGGTGTCACTTACCTGAACAACCATAGCCTGCCTGTAGTATTAAAAGCTGACGGCCTGGCTGCAGGCAAGGGAGTGGTGATAGCGCAAAGCACTGAAGAAGCATTGGACACCTTCAAGTCCATGATAAAAGAAGCGCGCTTTGGCGATGCCAGCAAAAAAGTGGTGGTGGAAGAATTCCTCGATGGCATAGAATTGTCAGTGTTTGTACTGACAGATGGCAGCAATTACATACGCCTGCCCGAAGCCAAAGACTACAAACGCATAGGCGAAGGAGACACCGGCCCCAACACCGGGGGCATGGGAGCTGTTTCACCCGTTCCGTTTGCGGATGACGCTTT
>DATCSV010000459.1:0-4658 GCA_036568285.1 Flavipsychrobacter sp.
TTACTGTTTATTTCAACGCATTCAATACTGCCATTAACAACTTACCGTCCAGCCGCTGCCTGTAGTTGGGGTCAATGTGTTCAAACATCACTTCACCTTTTTTATTGAATACGAATACAGAGGGTACAGGCAGGAAGCCCGGATTTTTACCGCCTGAATATTTTTGCAGTTGGTTGGTTTTCCATTTGGAGTCGGGGGCTTTGAAGGCAATACCCATAGCTGCAGACAGCTTCCCCTCGCTATCGGACAGCAGGGTGTATTTCAACTCTTTTTTGTCCACTGTCAGGTTGAGTTTATCAGGTGCATCGGGGCTGATGGCTATCACCTTATATCCTGCAGCAATAATTTCCTGTTCGATATCAGCAATCTCTGCCAGGTGCGCATTGCAATATGGGCACCAGCCACCACGGTAAAATATCAAAACGGTAGGTTGCTCTTTCAGCAGCCCGGTGATACTTGCCTGCTGATTATCTGTATTCACAAGCGTGATATCCGGAATTTTTTCTCCTATCAGTATGGGGCAAATATCTTCAGCGGTTTCCGGTAGCTGTGCATATGTATTGATGCCAAATGAGAGCAGTATGAGTAAGATGACACTATTCCATTTCATAATTCTTTAAAGTTAGGGGAAAATGAATAAGTGAAGCTGGCGGCTGCTTTGGCGGGAATGTAGTCCGACCAGTATTATTCAGATGTTTATTAGGCATTGTAAATCAATTACTTGCAATTTTGGTCGATTAACTCAAGAACCTCTGCCCGATTTTACTCCACTTTACTTAAGGTTAACTATCATTACGAAGATGAGGAAACAAGGGGTTGATGAAAAGGTGAATTCGTATTGTGTTCAGATATATCACTTTAATAAATTTAGAGAGGTATTTCTAAGCTTATGTACTTTTGTAAAGCGCTTATTGAGCTTTTCTGACAATCAAAGAGCACTTAAATATTGACCAGATGTCAAGTCTACACATAAAAAATATGGTGTGTGCGCGATGCATACGAGCGGTTACTGATATTCTTGTGGAAAAGGGTGTACACTATAATAATATTGAATTAGGTAAGGTTGATTTAACTGAGGAGCTGTCATCGGATCAACTCGAATCGTTACGGGAGGCGCTTGGCAGTATCGGCTTTGAGCTTTTGGACGATAACAAGTCAAAGATTGTTGAGCAGATAAAAAATGTAATTGTCAACCTGGTGCATAGTCAGAATGATGATGATGCCAACTATAAGATATCCAACCTCATACAAGATAAGGTTGGTATGGATTATCATTATTTATCGTCACTATTTTCAGCAGTAGCAGGCATAACTATCGAAAAATATGTCATTCAGCAGAAGGTAGAACGTGTGAAGGAGTTGATTACTTACGATGAAAAAAATATTAGTGAGATAGCATATGAACTGGGATATTCCAGTGTTCAACACCTTTCCCAGCAATTTAAAAAAGTTACCGGTCTCACTCCTTCGCAGTTCAAGCAACTTAACCAGAACTTGCGTAAGCCACTTGACGGGATTTAGCAAAATCATGTAACTATTTACCGTAATTGTATAAAGATTCCTCGAATCCGGGTCAGACATTTGCATTGTAAAAACTACTATGCAAATGAGCCACAGGATACAAATAAAGGGAATGGTATGCCAGCGCTGCATAATGCTGGTAAAAAATGAACTAGATGCAATAGGCGCCCCAATAGAAAAGATAGTGCTTGGGGAAGTATATCTGCACAGATCAGAAGCAGAACTGTTGTCGGAGATAAGTAACAGATTGCAAATGCTGGGCTTGCAGTTGCTGGAAGACAAGCAAGCAACTATTGTAAAAAGTGTAGAGGAGCTTGTTGCCCTGTTTTATAACGGTAGTTACGATTTCCCCTACAATTTCCGCTTTGCCAAAGAAATAGAGAAGAATATAGGCGTCAGTTACGACAAGATCAGCTCACTCTATTTGAGCAGCACCGGTACAACTATTGAGCAATATATTATACAATATCGGATAGACAGGGTGAAGGAGTTGCTTGCATGCACCCAGGAAACACTGTCAAATATTGCTTATATGCTGGGTTATAGTAGCGTAGCGCATGTTTCCAGCCAATTTAAATTGATAACCGGCATTACTCCTTCGGACTATAGAATAAGTATTGCTCAGGAGGCTAAAATGTTATAAACATTAGCCATCGTAATATAACAATCAACGTTTCAAGCGAGAGTAGTTTTGCAAAAAAGAGTTTATGAAAAATAATTCCGTTTCCAGTAGCATTGTCAAAGAGACGTATCCGGTTCTTGAGATGACTTGTGCCGCCTGTGCTGTGAGTGTAGAGTCGATGTTGAAATCTGTAGAGGGCGTAATAGATGCAGGCGTAAACTTTGCGAACCAGGATGCATGGGTACAGTTCGACAGTACACTAGCCACGCCCGAAAAAATGAGAGATACAGTACGGTCTATCGGATACGACCTGGTTATAGAATCAGAGAACAAGGAAGAGATTAAAGAGGCAGCAATAGAAAAGAGCTACAATGAAATAAAGAACAGGACTATATGGGCATCTGTGTTATCGGCTCCGGTTGTTGTTATCGGTATGTTCTTTATGGATATGCCATATGGCAATTGGATAATGATGCTCCTCTCCGCACCGGTAGTTTTTTACTTCGGTAGAAATTTCTTTGTGACTGCGTGGAAACAAGCTATGTATAAGAAAGCCAATATGGATACCCTGGTGGCGTTGAGCACAGGTATCGCATTCGTGTTCAGTATGTTCAATACCTTCTTTCCGGACTTCTGGCATGCACGCGGTTTGCATGCTCATGTGTACTTTGAGGCATCTGCAGTCATTATCGCGTTTATCTCTCTTGGTAAGTTGCTGGAAGAAAAGGCAAAGTTCAATACATCAACCGCCATAAAAAAATTAATAGGACTACAGCCCAAAACCTTGACGATTGTTTTGAATAATGAAGAAACAAAAACAATCCCTATTCATGAGGTGAAGGTGGGAGATATTGTTCTGGTGAAACCCGGTGAAAAAATTGCTGTAGATGGTGAGGTGGTTAATGGCTCCTCTTTCGTAGATGAAAGCATGATAACAGGCGAACCTGTACCGGTAGAGAAAAATGCAGGAGAAAAGGTATTTGCGGGTGCCATAAATCAGAAGGGCAGCTTTAGGTTCAAGACGGAAAAGGTAGCATCGGAAACACTGTTGGCACAGATAATAAAAATGGTACAGGAGGCGCAGGGTAGCAAAGCCCCGGTACAAAAACTGGTAGATAAGATAGCCGGGATATTTGTCCCGGTTGTAATTGGTATTTCTATAGTTACGTTTATTGTCTGGATGTTAACAGGTGGTGATAATGCTTTCACACACGCATTATTAACAGCTGTTACTGTGCTTGTAATAGCTTGTCCATGTGCGCTTGGATTAGCGACCCCGACAGCAATTATGGTTGGCGTCGGTAAAGGTGCTGAAAACAACATATTAATCAAAGATGCCGAATCTCTTGAGCTGGCACATAAAACTGATGTGATAATTCTTGATAAGACAGGTACAATCACACAAGGGAAACCTGTTGTGAGCAATGTGTTCTTCAGCAAAAACCACAGCGAGTATGCTCCAATATTACTGGCGATGGAGATGCAGTCAGAACATCCACTGGCCGACGCTGTAGTTGCACACTATAACTCAGAAGGTATCAGGCCTGTAGAATTGCACAATATTGAGAGCATTACAGGTAAGGGTGTAAAGGCGAATGCTGACGGTACTACTTATGTGGTTGGTAATCAAAAGCTGATAAATGAATCCGGGTTGAGCCTGTCTGATGATATGCAGTCAAGACTTGGTGAATGGCAGGCGGAGGGGCAAACTGTGATACTATTCGGAGATGAATCGACAGTAGTTGGCATGATTGCCATAACGGACATGATAAAAGAAACATCCAGGGAAGCAATACAGGAACTAACCGATGACGGACTGGAAGTATATATGTTGACAGGCGATAATGCAGCTACCGCGAAAGCTATAGCAGAAAAGGCTGGAGTGTCTAATTACAGGGCTGAAATGTTACCGGGTGACAAAGCCGAATTTATCAGGAACTTGCAAAGCGAGGGGAAAATAGTAGCAATGGTAGGCGACGGTATTAACGACAGTCATGCACTTGCGCAGGCCAACGTAAGCATTGCTATGGGCAAAGGGAGTGATATTGCTATAGATGTAGCAAAAATGACACTCATTACTTCTGATTTAAAAATGATCCCGAAGGCAATCAGGTTGTCAAAGAAGACTGTGAGGACTATAAAGCAGAATCTTTTCTGGGCATTTATCTATAACCTTATTGGAATACCGATTGCGGCAGGCGTGTTATACCCCATAAACGGCTTCTTGTTGGATCCTATGATAGCAGGCGCGGCAATGGCTTTAAGTAGTGTAAGTGTTGTAACCAATAGTCTGAGATTGAAATGGTCATAATCGAATATAGATGAGTTTAAATGCCCGGTTTATGCCGGGCATTTTTTTTATCTGAAATCTTATACAAGTAGCCAGCTATTGTGTAAAGCCCAAGGCTATACCTCAGAATACTTTTGCATTGAATATTAAAATGAATGCAACTATGCAAAAGAATAATCAAATCAAAAGGTTACTGTATTCGACACTTATATCTACAGTAATATT
>DATCSV010000460.1:0-2320 GCA_036568285.1 Flavipsychrobacter sp.
GGCGAGGATGAGCAGGAAATTTGATTCTCATTATTCCTACAACTCAGTTAACCCACGTAATGGTAATTACCTGAATATAGATTTCAGCATAGGTGACCAACTCTCTGCAAAAACAGAACTCGATACCTGGCTGACAGAACGCTATTACCTGTATATGGATAAAAGGGGTGGCGTCGGTGTATTTCCCGTTCATCACCCGGAGTGGAAACTGATGAACATTGATATCCATCAACTCGGCCTGTCTTACAGTATCGGCGCAATAGCATTATCGCAGAGCAATGTTGAGCTCGTACATTATTCTCCCGGCGTAAAGGTGATAGCCTGGCCCGATAGAAAAATATAGTCCCGGATACTATCTCCAGCAGAAGGTAGTTTCGCCGCGCTGTATATGTTTCAGGCCCATGCTGTCTATCAGTTCGTGAAAGCTAAATATATCCACCGCTTCTTCGTGCAGTTCTATGGCCAGCAGTTTGGTATGGTCTATCATATAATCGAAGCCCTTCTTGTCGCTGATGAAAGCAGCCTCGGCGCCTTCTATATCCATCTTCAGCAAGTCCACATTATCTGTACCCAGCAGCGCCAGGCAGTCTTTAAAGGTCAGTCCCAGTACGGCTATTTCGCCGTCATCTGTTATGCCGAAAGAAAGTTCTTTCGCCAGTTCGCCACGCACACCTACACCTATATGCAGCTCGTCATTGTTTATCCAAAAAGCATTTTGGCATAACACCACATCATCAAAACTATTGAGCGCGATATTCTTTTCAAGTATGGCATAGTTACCAGGTTCAGGTTCTATACACACAACTTTAGCTTGCGGGTATACACTCTTCAGGTAACCTGTAGCCGTGCCAATATTTGCACCTGCATCAATAATTGTGTTTATTTCAAGCCCCATATGCCCCGCTATTTCGGGTATAAAACTATAGTCGCCGCCGTTGCGCAATATGATGTCTTTGTATATGATATCGTCGGCGCCGGTTTTTCTCAGCATCATCTTCAGTTCACGTCCGCCTACCTTATTGGTGAGTATGACACCTGAGGGGTCTTTTGTTACCGTGCCACCATTGTCCAGTACAATTTCTATGAGCCTTTTACTGTCCAGCAGTTTGATAGTGTCCATATTAGGGCCGAATACCTTACGGGTGAGAATGCCGGATAGGAGCATAGTCTGCTCGGGCAGGGAGAAGTATCCCAGTGCGCTCAGGTTCATGTTTTTTGTTTTGAAAAACAAATATAAGCCCATGGCATGCTCATATTCCAAATATGTGAGCATCGTTAACATGAGAACAACAATGTCCTTACTCCCCGCTCAACCTGCCCGTCAGCTTTATCAGCAATTGTGCAAGTCCATCTACCCGGTCCAGGGTTATTTCTTTGGGCAGGTCAAATACATCATGATAATGCGGCTTGGTGCCGTTGCCATAGATGAACACCGCCGGCACACCCTCTTTGCTGAAATGGTAATGGTCGCTGTTGCTGGTACGCTCACGCTTGTTGATTTTCTTAGCATACACACTGTCCGCATTTATCTCCTCCATCATCGCAAATTCGGGCTCGTGCGATACACCGTTTACTACCGTGATGCCGTTGGTAGCTTCACCGGTCATATCCAGGTTCACGAGGAAGCGGATCTGCTGCAGGGGGAAGATGGGGTGTTCTACATAATGCTTTGAGCCCAGCAGCCCCGCCTCTTCTCCGCTGAAGAGCATAAAGGCCACCGAGTAGCGCTGCGGGTTTCTGGCAAAATAGTTAGCCAGGTACAGCACCAAAGAGGTACCGCTGGCATTGTCATTGGCACCGGCAAAAAGTGCGTTTTCACCCATGCGGCCCAGGTGGTCGTAGTGGGCGGTGAAGACGATAAAGCTGTCGGGCTGCTCTGTTCCTTTTACATAGCCAATCACATTTTTTGTCTTGAACATATCCACATAACGGGTGTCTACATTCACCAATACTTTTTTGGGTTTCTTCGGCAGTACGGTATCTTCTATATACACTATAGTGCCGGGTACTTTGTTGGTATTGGCGGTCCATGTCAGCTTGCCGTGTTTGGGAACAATGAACAATCCTTTGGGCAATTCCGTAGCAAATTTGCGGATGCCCAGCTTCAGGTAGTTGGTGGGGGTATCGGCACCGGTGAGATAATACACACCACCCGGGCTGATAGATTTTTTCACGTTCTCCCATTGCAGAGAATCCTTTACTTCGCTCAAATCCAGCCGCTTCATTTTCTGCGGCTTCTCCGAATGCCAGGCACTACTGGCGGCGTTGACTATATAGTCGGGGCCGGGCTTGAGCACCGTCTTGTTGACCAGCACAAACA
>DATCSV010000461.1:0-2730 GCA_036568285.1 Flavipsychrobacter sp.
AATTCGTTGCTAAGGTCTTTATAACTGTTTTCCAGTATCAGGATGTGTACGGTGTAGTTGGTCACCTGGTCGGTACTCATGACGCCCGCGCCACTGGTGGTGCTGGATACTGCTACTTTAGACACCACACCTGTGAACTTACGATTGCGGTATGCATCTGCTACTATAGTGGTAGTATCGCCTATTTTCACTTTGGCTATATCTGTTTCGCTTACATCCACCCGTACCTCTATCCGGCTCATATCTGCAATGGTCAGCATTTCGGTTCCGGCCATCTGTGCGGTACCAACCACTCGTTCGCCCAGTTTTACTTTCAGTTGAGATACTACACCGGTAACGGGCGCTACGATAGTAGTTCGGCGCAGATTTTCATAGGCCTGGTTCAGATTGGCGGCTGAAGCTTCCACGGTAAATCCACCGCCTGCCATACTGGCTTTAGAGCCCTCGTAGCTGGCTTTTGCACCCAGGTACTGAGCTTCGGCCTGCTCAAATTCCAGCGCAGAGATCACTTTTTCTTTATACAGTTGTTTGTTACGCTCATATAAGGCTTTAGCCTGCTCAAACTGTGCTTTGGCCTGTGCTGTCATTTGCTCTGCATTCCTTGAGCGTGCTTTGGTTTCAGCAAGATTGGCTGCAGCCTGCGTTACCATGGATGAATATATGGTGGGGTTGATCTTCACCAGTACCTGGCCTTTATATACGCTGTCGCCTTCTTCTATTTCCAGGTAGGTAATTTCACCGCTTACCTCAGGGCTTATTTTTACTTCTGTTTCAGGATATATTTTGCCGCTGGCAGTTACCGTTTGTATAATAGTGTGCAGAGCAGCTGCTTCTACAGCCACTTTAGTGCCTTTGTTGCCTGTAGACTTGCCGATGATAATAATTATTACCAGCAAGAGTACCGAACCGCCTATAACCCACCAGAGTGTTTTCTTTTTCATGTTATCATGATTAAGTGGTGCAAAATTAACTATCTCACCTCACTTCCCGGTGCTGTATTTTCTACCGGGGAAACGAATATCAATTTGCCATCCTTGTCTTCAGCCATCAATATCATACCGTTGCTTTCTATGCCCTTCATTTTGCGTGGGGCAAGGTTAGCCACTACCGTTACCTGCTTGCCCACTATATCTTCAGGCTTGAAGTGCATGGCAATACCCGAAACTACAGTTCTTTTTTCAAAACCCATATCCAGTTCCAGCTTCAGCAGCTTATCGGCTTTCTCCACCTTTTCGGCAGATATGATAGTGCCTGCACGCAGGTCTATTTTAGCAAAGTCGTCATAAACTATCTCCGGTTTTATCGGGTTATGTGCGGGTGCCTCTGTTTCGGCCGGGGCCGGTTGAGCTGCATTGCCGGCATTGTGCAGTTTATCTACCTGTTCTTTCATTTGTTCGTCTTCTATTTTCTTAAACAACAGTTCGGGTGCACGCAGGGGGTAGTTCACCTTCAGCAGGTCGATCCTTCCGGCGTTTTCCCAGTCTAGCATTTTGTCCACCACCTTCATCATATGCAGCATTTTCTTAGCCGTAAAGGGTATGAAGGGGTTAGCCAGTATAGCCATATTGGCTGTAAGCTGCAGGCACAGGTGCAGGCAGTTGTCTATCAGCTTCTGGTTGTCCGGGTTCTCGGCCAGAGACTTGGCCACAATCCAGGGCTGCTTGTCCTGCATATATTTATTACCGCTACGCGCCAGGTCTATTACCTCGTACAGAGCATCGCGGAATTTGTAATTCTCGATACTGCTCTCAACAGCCCGCTTTGCCACTTTAATATTTTCTATCAAAGCGCGGTCGGCGTCATCCATTACATCCTCGTGCAAGGCGGGTACCCTGCCATTGCAAAGTTTGTGCATCAGCACGAAAGCCCTGTTGACAAAGTTGCCGAAGATGGCTACCAGTTCGCTGTTGTTCCTGTCCTGGAAGTCTTTCCACGTAAAGTCATTATCCTTGGTTTCCGGCGCATTTGCGCACAATACATAGCGCAATACATCTTGCTGTTCAGGGAAGTCCTGCAGGTACTCGTGTACCCATACCGCCCAGTTGCGCGAGGTAGATACTTTTTCCCCCTCAATATTCAGAAACTCGTTGGCCGGTACATTGTCGGGCAATACGAAGCTGCCATGCGCCTTAAGCATAGCCGGGAATATGATGCAGTGGAATACTATGTTGTCTTTGCCTATGAAGTGTACCAGTTTGGTATCTTCTTTTTGCCAATAGTCGGCCCACATGGGCGTAAGGTCTTTGCTGGCGCTGATGTAGCCAATAGGTGCGTCAAACCATACGTAGAGCACCTTGCCCTCTGCATCGGGTAGGGGCACGGGTACGCCCCAGTTGCTGTCGCGGGTCATGGCGCGCGGTTGCAGGCCATTGTCCAGCCAGCTTTTGCATTGGCCGTACACATTGCTTTTCCATGTGTCTTTTTTACCCTTTACTATCCATTCGTTCAGGAAGTCCTCATATTTGTTCAGCGGGAAGTACCAGTGTTTGGTCTTGCGCTTAACGGGTATCGCATTGCTGAGTGCGCTGCGCGGGTTCTTTAGTTGTTCGGGTGAGAGCGAGCTACCGCATTTCTCGCACTGGTCGCCATAAGCGTTGTCATTGCCACACACAGGGCAGGTACCTATTATGTACCTGTCTGCCAGGAATACATTGGCCTCTTTGTCAAAATACTGTTCCGTTTCCTTTTCCTCAAAAACACCGTCGTCGTACAGTTTTTTAAAGAAAGCCT
>DATCSV010000462.1:0-2229 GCA_036568285.1 Flavipsychrobacter sp.
CAAAAAAGATATACAACTGGAGTTCAACCGCATATCTATGAAGGCGGGAACGTTTGTAGAGGTGTATTGCGATTTCAATAAACTACGCGGCAAAATGCTGACCTACGAAACCAATCCTATGGCTGTCTGCACCATACCCCGTTTCGAGAAGGTAAAGACCATCAACTTTTACGAAGAGCGGAAAAGAGGGTTGGAATTGGTCACCTCAGTCGAAGTGAAACGTTAGTTCTTAATTTCTGATAATGTCCCCTCGGGGTAGATGATGTCTTCCAGGTACAGGCCAAAGCCTGGTACGCTGAAGTCAGCAAGCGTACAATCCTTAGCTTCTATCACCTCCCTGAATCCGGCGATGCTCATCTTGCCCCTTGCTACCTGTAGCTGAGTGCCTACCAGCCCGCGTACCATCCCCCGCAGGAAACGGTTGCCACGCACTACATAATGCAGTTCGTCACCGTGTTCTTCCCAGTGCGAATCGCTGAGGGTGCATATGAAAGTCCTGCTTTGGGTATTGCGTTTGGAGAAGCTTTCAAAATGGGTGTATCCGGGCAGTATAGCTGCGGCTTCTTTCAACAGGTCTTTGTCTATATGGAAGGGGAAGTAATAAGCTCTTTTGTATTTGAACGGGTCTTTCTGCCAATAGAGCCTGTACCTGTATTGCCTGCTGATGGCTGCAAAACGGCAGTTCAGTTCAGGATTCTCCGCCATGTACATTTTGTTGACAGCAATCTGCGGTTGCAGTATGGCGTTCATCTTGTACACGAAGTTGGCGATGAGTGCCTGCTCTGTATCGAAATGGTAGAAGTTGCAGAGAGCGTGTACGCCTTCGTCAGTCCTGCTGGCGCCAAATGAGGTTATTTCCGTCCTGAGTAATGTGGACAGGGCTTTGTTGATGGCCAGTTGCACGGTAGGGGTTTCGCCCTGCACCTGCGAGCCGTGAAAAGCCAGTCCGTCATACCTTACTTCCAGGAAATACCTTGCCATACTTTGCGTTCAGCCTGCAATAATACGCAATAACTACGGCATCATGGCAGCTTTGCATTCTTCATGCGGCGTTCTATCTGCCATCCTACCAATGCGAAAGATACAGCCAGCACAAGGAAGAAGATGCCCTTGTTGGTCGTGTTCCAGAAGAACTCGAAATAGCGGCTATACAGGTTGAGCAGGATGAAGATGATACCAAAGTCACGGGTAACATCATCCTGGTATTTGATGCCAAGTATCAACGCGGCAATAGATACAATGGCCAGTACTGCAGAGTAACCAATCACCTGTACCTGCCGCACCTGCTCCCATTCTTCCCAGCGGCCATAGTTGCCAAATATGGATACACCCCATAGCCCGGTAAAGAAGATCAGCAGGCCAATAACATAAGTTTGCCTCTGTGAAAAGCGTAATGACTTGATAGTATTCTGCAGCAATGCCATGCCTATAACAAACACGCCAAACAGCGTAAAACGCATGGGATAGTTCATGCCCAGGAAGAGGTTGCGCTCGTTCTGCTGCCACTCGGCGAAGGAACCATACAGGCCCATCAACGCCAGTATGCCCGCCAGCCACAGCGCCCTCGACTTAAAGAATCCACTCAATGCGAATACTGTAACCGCCGTTGCAGCCAGCAACCCTGTATATTGTGGCCCGAAGCCTATATCCTTGCAGTAGTACACCAGCCCGGATACGACTACCAGTCCACCCAGCACCATGTATACCTCGTACACCAGGGAGTTGATGGATTTACGTTTTTTTGACAAATAGATGAACCAGGCTAAAGCAATCAGCGTACAGGATATGGCAATGATGATATTACCTACATCAAAGTACTTACGTATCTTCTCCAGTAGCTTATCATCTATAAATATGGCGCCGAATGCCAATAAGGTACAGGCTATAGCAATGATGAAAAAATATTGGGCTATCTGTCCATTTGCTTTCTTCAGCGTGATGGTATCGCGCAGCTCCTCAGCTTTGTCTTTTGTCAACAGTTGTTTGCTTTCCCAATTGCTAAGGGCGGATTCTATAAGTTCTTTTTCTTTCTTGTCCAGTTCCATACTGACGGTGTTGGTTTGCTGTATGCAAATATCAAGCCATTAAAACAATGAATATTTATTGTCCGTTCAGTGTCTTTAGTATAGCGTCCCTGCTGCCGTTTCGGTTGGTAAGTATGGCCAGTTCAAAACTATTCATATTCATGGCTAGTTTTTCAAATTCTTCGTCGGTCAGGTCGTTGAAGAA
>DATCSV010000463.1:0-2818 GCA_036568285.1 Flavipsychrobacter sp.
GTTGATGAAAAGAACTTTGTGAAGCCCTACTTCAACATCTCTGACCTGCCGGCAGTAATGGTGTACGACAGCAACAGGCAACTAGTACAGCGATTTCACGGGGCGTTTACGGCAGATGATGTTATAACAGCTGTAGACAAGGCCCGTTAATTACCGCTTCTTCAGCAATGCGCTCATAGGGTGGCGCAGGTTCTGGTATTCCATCAAGTCTACCTTGATGCTGCCTATGGCTATGGGGCTGTCTATGCGTACGGGTATATGGTTTTCATCATCCGTTACCCATACCATCATCTTTTCACCACCCTTGAACATCGTGCCTTCTATCAGCAGTGGAGCGATCTTTATCGCCTTGAAGGTACCATATTTGGTTTTGATCACCTCCTTCCCCACATACCTGATATACAGGCTGTAAACCTGGTCGTCGAGGAACATGTTGAAGGGTATTTTATCGCCGGGCTTGTACCTGTTATAGTCAATATTGCGGGCGTAGTATATCGTAGACAATACATCCTGTACGCAATCGGGAATATTAAATACACCGTTGGTAGATATAGCTTGGTTGCGGCCGTGGTTGAAGGTGACGTTGTTAGTAAACTTGAAACCACCTTCATTTACATCGCGCAGAAATTTTATTGGCATCAGGTTGCTCGTGTCTATGTACGATTCGTACACATCGTGCACCTTGTAAAACCACTCGTAGGATGAAAAGGTTTTGCCCACGCCTTTTACATAATACACAGGCTTGTTGTTGTATGTAGTGAGCTGCGTGGTGAAGGTAGCCGTACCGGCTCCCGCCCATATCATACCCATGTTATAAAACACCTTAAACGTCACCTTCTCGCCACTGCGGAAACTGCGGTTTTTGATGCCGCAAAAATCATTGGGCTGCGCCTGTACACCGGCAGTAGCTGCCAGCATCGTTATCACCAGTCCTGTATATAGTATCCTGTTCATAATTTGTTCAAATTTCCTTGTTTGCGCGGATAATAATAACAATTTATCGTTAACGTAAAAACCGCATTCTTAATAGTAATATGCTCCCCAGTACGGCAGGCAGTACCAGGTTGATGAGCCAGATACCCACCGTAGCCACCAGTATGCCTACTGTATTATCAGAAAAATGGTGGAAGAGGTAAAGCCCTACCTGTCCACGTTCGCCCAACTCTACCAGCGTTATGGAAGGTATCACCGTAATAACCCAGAAAAACAGGGCCGACATCCAATAGCCGTCGAAGGCAGGCATATCAATGTTCATATAGTACAACAGAAACAAATACTGTGCCGTATAGATACTATAGCGTAACAATGAAATAGTTAAAATTGTTAATTGTTGCCGTGAGCTGAAGCGTTTGAGCAATGTTTTATATACCCTGAAACGGCGCAGCCATTTGATTTTTTCTATTATAGGCAGCCAGGTTTCGAACCGCCAGAAGGCTATACCCAGTATAATGGTGATCATAGCCGCGATAACCAGCAGCACCATGGCAAAAGGATGGTAAAAATTCAGGTTGAAATATACCAGCCCCAGTGTGCCGAATATAAACAGCGTGAGCATCTGCGTGAGCGCGCCTAGTATTGACACGCTCACCAGCCTTATGGTGTTCCGCCTCTTGAGGTACAGCAGGCGGCCGGGGTATTCGCCCAGGCGGTTGGGGGTAACCAGGGAAAAGGCAATACCCCCCAGGTAGCTGGCCAATGCCCCCCTGTACGACAAGGGCTGTGCCGAGCCAGCCAGTATCTGCCATTTACGGGCTTCCAGCAGCAGGTTGATGGGCATGAGGATGATGCAGAACCACAGGAAATACTCAGGGCCTGTTTCCCATATCACATCCCAGTCTACTTTCTTCAGTTGCTTCAACACCTGCAGGTAGATACCCCATAGCAGCAACAGGGATATACTGCCGCCGAGCAGGTAATTGAGCCATATTTTGGTACTTTTGTTCAAACCGTTGTTGATATATTGAAAACCACCCCTGATATAATATTGGGCATAGACCCCGGAACGCTTGTTATGGGCTACGGATTGATCTCCGTGGACAAAAATAGCATTTCGCTGGTGGAAATGGGGGTATTGCAACTGGCAAAGCATGATGACCATGCAGAAAGGCTGAAACTCATCTTCCAGAAGATGGAAAGCCTGATAAAAAACCACAGGCCGATGGCGGTAGCCATCGAAGCGCCTTTCTTTGGCAAAAACGTGCAAAGTATGCTGAAACTGGGCCGCGCACAGGGGGTAGCCATAGCCGCCAGTATGATGCACGGGCTGAACGCCGTGGAGTACGCCCCGCGTAAGATCAAACAATCCATTACCGGCAGGGGCAACGCCACCAAAGAGCAGGTATGGCAGATGCTGCAGCATACGCTGAAGTTTGAAGAAGACCCACGTTTTATGGATGCGACCGATGCCGTGGCTGTAGCCCTGTGCCACCACTACCAGGGCAAGTACGAAGCGCTCACCGGCCCTACGGTTACCGTTACCGCCAAAAGAAAGAAATCGAGCTGGGATAGTTTTATTACCGCCAACCCTGGCCGGGTAAAGTAGGGGAAATTCCACGTACCCATAAATTGTCATTGCGGGCCGTGACCCGCAATCTTGCATGATCCCTGACAAAGCCGCATTTATTACAATAATCCCACTCGTTTTGTTAACTCCCCCACCACCGGGTTTAACTGTTAGCAATATCGCGTCTTTGCAATGCATTGATAATAAGCTTCCTAGGAGCGGTTTGTTAACTTTTGTTAACTCTGCACGTGTTTTTTTCGGGGAAATACCGGGAACAAAAAACCCGCCTTGCGGGCGGGGGGAGGAACATATTAT
>DATCSV010000464.1:0-9785 GCA_036568285.1 Flavipsychrobacter sp.
ATAGATATGACTCCAAATATGAAGGCAGTTTCCCGGAAGTATATGGCTATCTCAAGTTGATCGATTTCAACAAAGACAATATTCCTGACTTGGTACACAGGAGCTTTTCCGGAGTGGGCATTTCTTACGGGTATTACAATAATAACCAGTTGCACTTCAGGTTTTATAAAGACCTGTATTACATAGGCGGCTCCGGATTAACAAATGCCTACGTTGCCCCCGCTTCAATACCTGGTATGGATGATATTGACGGAGATGGTGATATTGATATCATTGCTTATGACGTATGGGGATCGACGATAACCATGTACCAGAACTGCACCAAAGAGGATAACCTGCCAGCTGATAGCATAAAGATATGTGTAAAGGACTGGTGCTGGGGAAGGACACTGCAGAACTATGAGCGTAAGCAGCTTATGGGACATACATGTACATGGTCAATACCCACATGTAAAGGCTGTGGACCGGAAGCTAAGGGGACACATGGAAGTAATACACTATTGTTGATAGACATGGATAATGATGGTGATTTGGACTGGTTCAATGGCAATGAGTCTTTCTCTGACATACAGTTTTTTACCAATGGTCGGGCTATGTACGGCGTCGATACTGCAATTGCTGAAGATACGTTGTGGTCAGCAAATGGTAAGACAATGGAAGTGGCCACCTACCCCGGAGCATATGCCCTGGATGTGGATCATGACCAGGACCATGATCTGTTATTCACGCCTATGAACCGGCAGTCTGAAAACTACAATTCAATAGTGCTATATGAAAATACAGGCAGCAATGCCAGCAAAAATTATGTACATAAGACCAATAGCTACCTGGTAGACAGGATGATAGACCTGGGCCAGGGCTCTTACCCGGTATTCTATGATTATGATAAAGATGGTAAGAAGGACTTGTTCATTGGTTCGGAGGGATTCTATCAACCACAAGGGAATTACAATAGAAGTAAGATAGCTTATTATAAGAACACTACGACGTCGCCCGGCAATTACTCATTCCAGCTACAGACTGACGACTTCCTCGGGCTTTGGTCAAAAGATTATAGGGGGGCATCCTTAGCTATTGGCGACTTGAATAATGATACACTTGACGATCTGATCATTGGCCACGCTGACGGTACTTTTTCATTTTTTAAGAATACCGCTGCAAGTAATACCGTTACTCCTGTATGGACTTTTGAAACGGACAACCTGATGGACTTGTCAACATTCAAAGTGTTGGATGTAGGCGATTTCGCCACTCCCGCTATTTACGATATAAACGGTGACGGTAAAAATGACCTGATTTCAGGAAACCAATTCGGTAATTTGTATTACTTCAGAAATTTTAGTTCAACACCTGGTACTATAGGTCTTACAAAGGTAACTGATACGCTTGGCGGCATTAAATTGAATTCGCTTACAGATCCTTATACATATTCCGCACCCTATGTAGGGTCGATGGATAATTCAGGTAAGGATTACCTGGTAATAGGCACCAACTGGGGTTGGCTGTACAGGTTTGACGGTTTTCAGAACGGAGCCAATCCCGCACAATACACAATGATTGATTCGTCTTACTCTTACATTGACGGACATAAACGTGTCGCCCCTGCCTTCTCTAATCTTGATGCAGATAACAGCAATCTTCACGAGTTAGTTTTAGGCAATCAGTTGGGGGGATTAGTTTTCTATAAGCAAGACTTTAAAGTGGGCATTAACGATAATATAGCCGGTAGCGATAAGGATGTATTAGTATACCCTAATCCTGCCGATGATGTACTGAACATTAATTGGGGTAAAGACTTCAATGAAAATGGTGTGCAGGTGCAGCTGATATCAGTTACAGGCCAGGTACTGGTGCAAAAGTCTTATGATACCCATCAGCTTAGCTGTAGCCTGGACATATCCGGCTTGTCGGCAGGTGTGTACTACTGTATTGTACAATCGGGCTCCAATAAAAGCGTAAGGCCCGTTAGTATACTGAAGTGATATTAATTAACAGGCGTAATAAAAGTAATATCCGTATGCTGTAGCAATTCGGTATTTGCTTTGCTCACGCTATATTCAGCACGGGTGTAGATATAGGTTTCGGGTTCTGTTATCAATAGCGTATTGTATTTGCGGGACGCTCTTGTCCAAAGTTCTGTATCCTCCCCGTAGCGTTGGTTGTTGAAGCCATTCAGATCGAGAAAGACATGCCGCTTGCCGAATAATCCTCCTGATATTATGCATTCCTTCAGGCTGATCATCCTTCCTGCATTGCAGTAGTCTGGGACAAGGATATCTTCATTAAGCTCAATGCCTCCATGTATGACATCTAATGCCGGGTTTGCCTGCATGAAAGCGATGCGGCTATACAAATGTTCCGGCTTGTAAGTATCGTCACTGTCCAGGAAAGTAACATACTCACCGGTAGATAAAAGCAGGCCTGTGTTTCTTGCGAGTGCCTGGCCTACATTTGTGGTTTTTATATACTTGATATTTGGGTAGAGGGCGATGTACTTGTTTACCACTTCATAAGTGTGATCGCTGCTGCCGTCATCTGCTATTATCAATTCCCACTCCTTAACAGATTGCTGTAGCACACTGTTGATACAGCGGTCGAGAAGATTGGCCCTGTTATAGGTACTGATAACGACTGAAACAGTAGCTGTATAGCACGGTCTCAGCATACTTAGTTGACGATTGCCATCCATTGTGTCAAGTTACTGCATTTTTGCATACACAAACGGGCCGTTAATGTATTTGCGCAGAACCTCCTGCTTTACTTGAACATGTCAGACCAGTCGTTTTGCAGTTGTTCCTTCATGTTGTGGTCAGTCAGGTCAAACTTTACCGGTACTACTGAGGCATAGTTGGCAGCTAAGGCTTCTACATCTGTACCCGTGCCTTTGTCCAGGTTAATGAATTTGCCGGTCATCCAGTAGTAATCTTTGCCCCTGGGGTCAACACGTTTGTCAAATTCCTCCTGCCATTTAGCATTGGCCTGCCTGCATAGCTTTATACCTTTAAAGGTCTCTTTTGTAACTATTGGGATATTAACATTCAGCAGTGTATGCTCAGGCAATTGTTGGGACAACATTTTCTGCGTAACACTCCGCACAACCTCTTTAGCCACTGTGAAATCAGCATCATATCTGTAATCCAGGAGCGAAAATCCCACAGAAGGCACTCCCTCAATGGCTGCTTCCATAGCGGCACTCATAGTACCTGAATATATTACATTAATAGAATGGTTGGCACCGTGGTTAATACCACTAAGGCACAGGGTAGGTTTGTAGTTTAATATAATGTCCCTGGCTAGTTTTACACAGTCCACTGGTGTACCGCTGCTTTCCCAGGCTTCTATACCATCAAATATCTGTACTTTATATAGCCTGAGCGGTTCTCCGATGGTGACAGCATGCCCCATGCCCGATTGGGGGCTGTCCGGTGCCACTACTATCACTTTCCCAAGGTCCTGTACCGCCTCGATCAGGGCCCTTATACCCGGAGCGGCTATGCCATCATCATTCGTAATCAATAATACCGGCCTGTCTATTGTCATGCTGCAAATTTACCAATCAGATCTCAGTAACCGAAACCGGCTGACGAAGTAGTAAACCATTACCCATGCCAATGAAACCAATACATAAGTAGTATTCGTGATTTTTTCGTCAGTTTGTACCAACGTTTTAGCCATTTCCATCAGCGGGAAAGGTAGTAGTTCATCGCTGGCTTGCAATGGCATCAGGTTGCCTGCCGGGAAATCAAACCGCCAGTTTACAAACGCTCTTACCAGGCTTTCGATTATCATGTTATACAGAAAGAATATGCCGATAGCAATTCCGCTTCTTTTGAACAGGTAAGCTATTAACAGTGCAAAACCATAGTAATTGAGTGATAGTACAAAGATGTAAAACAGGCCGGATATATCTCCGGGGAAATTCGAAAAGCTGTCATTTGCCATGCCAAAAAATACACCTGTAATGAAGACATATAAGGTGGTACCTATAGCCAGTGTTAATACCATAATCCATTTAGCATGTAATACCTGTAGCCTTGTCCAGCCGTCAATTACATTCTGTCGGTTTGTTTTAAAGGTATATTCGTTGGTTGTGATGATGATGACAAGGACAGAGATGAACACGACAAATATACTGGACCACCATCCCAGGTTCTGCCATACGTTGTTAAAGGCATACGCCTGGTCGAGGATGTTGATGCCGTTTTTACCACTGCCGCCCATCCTCATAGAGCCAGTATTTATGCTGTAGTTCCATAAGGGCAACAGCACCGCGAACATACCCGCCATTATCCAGAAGGTTGGGTACTTCCGTATTTTAAGCCATTCGATATTCAGTAAGTTGTTCATTAATTTGCTATTTGTTGGTGAGTTCTATGAATTTGCTTTCCAGGCTTTTCTTTTTCAGTGTAAGGTGAGAAAGAAGTATCCCTTTTTGAATACAATATTCATTAATCTGTGCGGGTGAAATATGTGTATCACAGTTTAATTGTAAAGCACCGTTTATTTGTTTTATGCCATGTATGCCGGGCATTGCAGAAACCACAGTATGCAATGCTGCGATATCCGGGGCGCTTATTTCTATTTGGTCTTCACTTATTAATACCTCGTCGGCTTTTCCACTCAATAGCAGGTCTCCACGCTTAAGTATGGCTACATGGGTACATACCTTTTCTACTTCATCCAGCAGGTGGCTGGCCATTATGATGGTTTTCCCTTCCCTGTTCAGCTGAATGATAAGTTCTCTTATCTCTGCAATACCGGCAGGATCGAGACCATTAGTAGGTTCGTCAAATACAAGTACGTCAGGATTGCCCAGCAGGGTAGATGCTATAGCCAGTCTCTGTTTCATACCTAATGAATAGGTTTTGAACTTACTGTCCTTTCGTTGCCAGAGTCCGGTTTGCTCAAGTGCAGCCTGCCTGTCATTCATGCCTCGCTGCTTGATGGACGCTGCTATTTGGAGGTTGTCCCATGCTGACATATAATGGTAGAAATTAGGTGTTTCAAGCAGGGAGCCGATGCTGCGCCTTGCCTGTTCAGGCGGTACACCCCCCAGCCATTGATAAGTACCCGCATCTGCTTTTAGCACGTCGAGGATAATGCCCAGCAGGGTTGTTTTTCCACTCCCGTTGGGACCTAGGATGCCGAATACACTACCTGGCGGAACACTGAAAGAGACATTTTTCAAAGCCTGTATCGGCCCGTACGATTTCGAAATGGAGTTAATAGAAAGTATACTGTCCACTTATTGTATTTTTGGTATTAGTCTATGAATAAGTCTTTTTGAAGTGGTGCGCCCGCTACTATGGCATAGGGCTCGAAATCGCTGATGCCGGCTTCTTTCAAAACATCTTCATCCAAAAGCGTCGCACCAGAGTAGCTGTCTGCAGGCTGTTGCAGTATGTAGCTCACAGCATCAGCTATTATTTCCGGCTTGCGGCTTCTTTGTACTAGTTTTTCGCCCCCCAGCAGGTTTTTTACCGCTGCAGTGCCAATAGTGGTTGCCGGCCATAATGCATTAGAAGCAATTTTGTATTTCTTCAATTCTTTTGCCCAGCCGATAGCCATCATGCTCATGTTGAATTTACTGAGCGCATAGGGTAGGGACATTGATAACCATTTGGGGGTTATATTCAACGGTGGCGATAGCGTGATAATATGCGCATTATCTGATTGTTTTAAGAACGGTATGCAGTGCTTTGTCACCAGGAAGGTACCCCTCACGTTTATGTCTTGCATCAGGTCGAACTTTTTGGTGTCGGTTTGTTCGGTTGATGAGAGTGATATAGCCGATGCATTATTAATAACAGCATCAATGCCTCCGAAAAGAGCGATAGCTTCCCTGATAGCGTTTAGTATCTGGTCTTCATCGCGTATGTCGCATGGTATAGCCAGTGCTCTGCCTCCCGCCTTATTTACTTCTTCAGCTACCGAGTGTATGGTTCCACCCAGGCGCGGATCTTCTGTCACCGATTTGGCGGCAATCACTATGTTTGCGCCCTGGGCAGCCAGTTTTATTGCAATGGCACGTCCTATACCCCTGCTGGCCCCTGAAATAAATACTGTTTTACCGTTCATGTTACAATCTGTTTATCGATACAATACAGGTAAAAGTTACAGCATTATTTACAAAAATGCAGCGAAAAATATCTAAATGAAAAAGCGGACTGCCACCGCGGTCCGCTTAACCCAAGCTGTAAAATTGCTTTCTATGGGGCGGCAAATGCTTTATCTGTAATCATTGTAGAATCGGTAAATGTCTTGAGGAAAGCCACCAATTGCTTCTTCTCCACTTCGTTCAACCCCAGGCCGAATATATCGTCCCTGTTGTCTTTGGTCATCAGTGGATCTACAGTAGGAACTTTATTGACACCAGTATTATAAAAGTCGACTACTTGCTCTAACGTGGTAAACCTGCCATCGTGCATGAAATGTGTACGCAAGGCGACATTACGGAGGTTTGGCGTTTTGAATTTGCCCTTGTCGGCGGGGTTGCCTGTCACGTTGAAGTATCCCAGGTCGATATCTTTTGCATAAACGCTATCCAATCCATTATTGTGCATCTGGTTATCAGTTGCCAGCAGGTTGGTATGGCAGTGGAAGCAATCCCCTTTTTCTGAAAAGAATATCCTGCGGCCTTCCTCCTCCATAGATGATAGCATTATCTGCCCTTTTACGTATCTGTCGTACTTTGTGTCTCGCGATACGAGCACGCGCATGTATTGTGCCAACGCTTTGGCCATATCTTCGTACTTGATCTCGTCCACACCGTAAAAGTTCTTAAACATAACGCGGTACTCGCTGATGTTATTAATTTTTGCAAGATCAGTATTGAACCGGACTGTCAATTCAGTCTTCATTACATCTTCCAGGGTGCCGGTAAGACGTCCGTTCCACATAAAATTTTTGCTCCACGCCAGGTTAATTAGTGGCATAGACGTGTGGCTTTTGTCGAAACCGTGTTGTGGTTCAGGTATCCAGAAACCATATTCCTGTTTGTGGCAACTTTCACAACTTTTGCCGTCGTTCGATAGCCTTGTGTCAAAAAATAGCTGCTTGCCCAGTTCTATCCGTTCTGTGTACATCTTATTGTCGTCTGGTATGGTTACAGCAGGGAAGTGTGTGGGCGGGATGAATTCATATGGTGTCATTACAACCGTATCATTATTGCCATTGCCATCATTGTTGTTGTTGGGTGGTTCTTTTTTACAGGCAACAACCGCTATAGTGGCGAGGGCGAAAATGAACAACCCTTTGATAGTATTTTGCAAGTTCATGTAGTACAATTATCTGTATTAAAGATAAGATAATATCGAGTTTTAAACTATGATAGCGGTCATGGTGGGATAGTGACATATGTCATCACTATGTCAGGCGGCAGGATAGCCAACAGTAATATTTGGAGAAAACCGGTGCAATAAAAAAAGCCCCTGAAAGGGGGCTTTTAACTTTAGTAGCGAGGACAGGGATCGAACCTGTGACCTTCGGGTTATGAGCCCGACGAGCTACCGCTGCTCTACCTCGCGCTGTGAGGTGCAAAGATAGTACAGCCCCAGACAATAAACAAACAATAGTTGCTTTATTTAACAAATTCCATCTTATTGGCTATTATCGTATTACTTTTACAGTCTGTATGAGTGAAGAATTTAAATCGGGGTTTGTTAATATTTTTGGAGCTCCTAATGCGGGAAAATCAACGCTGCTCAATGCTTTGCTGGGGGAGCAATTGGTCATTACATCGCCTAAGGTGCAAACTACCAGGCACAGGATAGTGGGTATCCTCAACGACGAGAATTACCAGGTAGTCTTTTCAGATACACCCGGAATAATATTAGAACCAAAATATAAACTGCATCAGAAAATGATGCAACAGCTTAAGTCTGCGTTAGAAGACGCAGATGTGGCTATATTGATGCATGATATTACAGAGCCTTTTGAAAACTTTGAAGCTATCGCCGGTTCGCTGCACCTGAAAGTACCGGTTATACTATTGCTCAATAAAACAGACCTGCTGAAAAGTGAAGCTGAGGTAGCCGCCCGTAAAAAGGTTTTTGAAGACAAATACCCCGGATGGACAGTTCTGCCGGTGTCTGCCAAAAACAATGCAGGTATTGACAAGATATTACCACTTGTACTTACTTATTTGCCTGAAGGGTTTCCATATTACCCTGATGACAGTATGTCGGACAGGCCGGTGCGTTTCTTTGTCAGCGAGTTGATAAGGCAGCAGATCTACGAATTATATCATGAGGAAATTCCTTACCATACAGCCGTAATCATTGATGCTTTTGAAGAAAAAACAAGCCTTACTGTGATCAAAGCAACTATCATTGTGAGCCGCGAAACACAGAAGATAATCATGATTGGCAAGAAGGGTAGTATGATAAAGCAACTGGGTATTAACGCCCGAAAAGCTATAGAAGAATTTATACAAGGCAAGGTGCACCTTGAACTGTTTGTGAAAGTAAGGCCTAAGTGGAGAGATAATGAAAACTATCTGAAGGAATATGGATATAACCCCTGAGCAACAGCCCTATATACAGCAGTTGAATGCTGACTGGCATGGGGGTAGAGCGGCGCAGATAGCTATGCTGAGGCTGGACGTAATACATAAACAAGTATCGGGCAACAAGTGGTATAAACTAAAGTATAATGCGGACTACTGCCGGTCGCAGGGCATTAATACCATCCTCACTTTTGGTGGAGCATATTCCAATCACCTGGCTGCTACAGCCGCCATGGCTAATATTTGTGGCCTGCGATCCATAGGGATAGTAAAGGGTACGTACGCGGAAAAGGAACTAACCTCCACCCTGCAATTTTGTAAGGGAAACGGTATGCAGCTGGTGTTTGCGACACATGAAGATTATGCTAAGAAATATGATCCGGAATGGCTGGAATACTTGTCATCCCGGTTTGACCACCCAATGATCATACCAGAAGGCGGGGCAAATGAACATGGACGCAAAGGGGCCGAGGAGATAGCCAAGCTTATTCCAGAACGTTTTACACATATTGCCGTGTCTGTAGGTACGGGCACAACATTGGCAGGTATAGCAAATGCTATCGGCGATGATGTAAACGCCATTGGCTTTGCCCCAATGAAAGGTGGTAAATACCTCCTGCAGGAAATAGGTAAACACGTGACGGGGAGGAATTTTACAATATACGATGACTGGCATTTTGGGGGCTTCGGTAAATACAAGCCTGAGCTTATCGAATTTATGAACCAATTTTATGTACAGCATAGCATAGCCCTGGATATGGTGTATACTGCCAAAATGATGTACGGATTGAAGCAACAGGTACAGAGTGGGTTGTACCCTGCCGGAGCCCGCATCTTGGCTGTGCATACGGGCGGTTTACAGGGTAATGTTACCTTGAAAAGTCTGCTGGAATTCTGATAATCTGTAATGGCTGAATAATTGCCCTAATTTGACTATTTTCACGCGCTAATTAACACAGATGCAGGACCTGATAGAAATTTTTAAAGAGTTGATGGATGCTGAAAAACTGGCAGCATTCGTAACACAGTACGGTGGATTATACCTGGTAGCTTTCATTATTTTTGCCGAAACCGGCTTGTTTGTTGGGTTCTTTTTGCCCGGCGACTCTCTTTTGTTTGTTACAGGCCTGATGATCGCTAACTCGCAGAATCCTTTTGGCAACGATTTTCTCAACCTGTTGTACTGGATAGTTCTCATAATCATTGCCGGGGTAATAGGTAATGCCGTGGGCTATTGGTTTGGCAGGAAAACGGGTCCGCTGCTTTTTGAAAAGAGAGA
>DATCSV010000465.1:0-4908 GCA_036568285.1 Flavipsychrobacter sp.
ATAAGTGAAAAATCTTCTTTTGCTATGATTTTATCGAAGGTCTGCAGTGATGAGCCTCAGAAATTCTGACCTGGTAGAATTGTCCTGGAACTGGCCACTGAATGCAGATGTCGTGGTGACACTATTCTGCTTCTGCACACCGCGCATCATCATGCACAGGTGGTTGGCCTCTATCACTACAGCCACGCCAAGCGGGTTGAGTGTTTCCTGTATCACATCCAGTATCTGGTGGGTCATACGCTCCTGTACCTGCAATCGACGTGCATAGCAATCTACCACACGGGCCAGTTTACTCAACCCTGTAATATAACCGTTAGGTATATACGCTATATGCGCCTTGCCGTAAAAAGGTAGCATATGGTGCTCGCACATAGAATAGAGTTCTATGTCCTTCACTATCACCATTTCACTATAGGTTTCGTGAAACTTGGCCGATTCCAGTATCGCCCTTGCATCCATCTGGTAGCCCTGGGTCATGTACTGCATGGCTTTCGCTATGCGTTCGGGTGTTTTCAGCAGCCCCTCGCGGTCCGCATCTTCACCCAGTTCGGTAATGACAGACCTGTAACTGTTGATAAGGCTGTCAGTTATAGCCTGGTTATATTCTTCGATCTTTTTATAAGACATGTGTGTTGAGATTATCCGTAATATTCTACATATATACGGGGTGTTTCCTGAAGTTTGATATGGTGCAGTATCGCACCCTCTCCTTCTATATGAGGCTTCAACTCATTCCATATAGCTATTGCCAGGTTTTCTGCACTGGTAAACTTGCCCTTCATAAAAGGCACATCCAGGTTGAGGTTACGATGGTCAACCTGTTCAACAATTACGTTCTTAATAAGGTCACCCAATGTCTTGGCATTGAAGATAAATCCTGTTTCAGGATGAGGTTCACCCTTTATTGTCACATACAGTTCATAGTTGTGGCCATGCCAGTTCGGATTGGCACATTTGCCGAAGACCTCCCTGTTTTTCTCATCGCTCCAGTTCTCGTTATACAGTTTGTGGGCGGCATTAAAATGCTCCACTCTCGTCAGGTAAACCATTGTTCATTTTTAAATTACCTGCAAAATTAGGTTTACTGTAGCTTTTACGCAAAAATGTGGTTCTTTGTAGTATGAAAATATTGGTGATAGCAGCCACAGAGGCTGAAATAGCCCTATCAATAAAACACATAGCCTCTATAGCAACGGAGGTAAAACCTCTTGTTTTTGAGCACAATGGGCATGTCATAATCTTTTCCTTTATAGGTGTAGGTATCGTGGCTACTACCTATAACCTGGCAAAAATGCTGGCGGACGAGACATACGACCTGGTAATACAGGCCGGTATTGCCGGTGCCTTCGACAGGAATATCGCATTGGGGGATATGTTCCTTGTGCGGAGCGACAGGTTGGCTGATATGGGTGCTGAAGACGGCAATAGCTTTGTAGATATATTTGACCTAAACCTCACTAACGCCGATGAGCCACCATTCACCAACAAACTGCTGATAAACCCCTATAGCGCTGCCGAGTTGGGCATACAGCTAAAGGAAGCTGACGCTATAACCACAAATACAGTTACCGGAAGCCACGATTCCGTTAAACGGCTGCAAAAACAATATCCTACGGCACTGGAAAGCATGGAAGGAGCAGCATTCCATTATGTGTGCCTGTGCGAGGGGGTTATGTTTGCCCAGGTACGGACTGTATCTAATTATATAGAGCGACGCAACAGGGGATCGTGGCAAATTGAACCTGCGCTGAAGACTCTGAATGGATTTTTGATAGATTTACTCATCGAAAAAACCAATGTACCGGCGAAAAAACCTTAGCGTCACATTAAAAAATAAAAATTCTGCATTTTTTAACTATTGTACGGTTGTTATTTATAAGATAAAAAATATATCTTGTACGCTTGTATGTATTTCAGGTAAGCCAAAATATTTGGATAGGTTAGTATCTTAATTAATTTTGCTACCGCTCTAACATTTAAACAAAAACATAGAATTGTGGCGTACGACAACAAAAACTTCAGCGACAACCGTAACAATGAAAGCATTTATAGTAAACGGATAAGGGCTGGAAAAAGAAGGACTTATTTTTTCGATGTAAGGTCTACACGCGGAAATGATTATTTCATCACCATTACAGAAAGTAAAAAAAGGTTCGATGATAACGGGTACGAAAGGCATAAAATGTTCCTGTATAAAGAAGACTTCAACAAGTTCATCACAGCGCTGACGGAGACTGTTGACTATGTGAAGACCGACCTGATGCCAGACTTCGACTTCGATGCGTTCAATCACGATAATGAAGACGGCGAAAATAATGACAACGAGTACAACCAAGGCAGCAACAATAATACTAGCTATGTTGCACCTGAGCCGGCAAAGGAAACGGTAGTTAACGAAACAGAGGCAGAACCCTCTGCAATAGCCTCTACCAACGACGACAACAGTGTTGATGATTGGAAGATATAAAAGGCAATAACATTAATTATAAAAAGCCGTCCGGTAGCACCGCGACGGCTTTTATATTATGTCAATTATGCTTGTTAAGACTGCAATTGAGTTAATACAGCTTCTACCCTACTACGTACTTCTTCCTTCCCGATCATTTCAGCGATATCAAACACTCCCGGGCCATATTTACCACCCACGAGCATAATACGCAGGGGCAGCATCAATTCACCTTTCTTCAAACCTGCATCAGTAGCCATTTGGGTGAAGTTTTCCTCCAATACAGGCGCACTCCATAAAGATGGAGTATCCAGTTGCTGCACCCAGTTGGCAAAAAACGCCTGCTTCTGTTCACTCCATTTACCTTTTATTGCCTCAACATCGGTAGTAGGTGGCGCGACAAAGAAGAAATGGCCCTGTAACCAGAAATCAGACAGCAGGTGGCAACGTTCTTTTACCAGGGATATTACCCGCTCCAGGTATGCCGACTCTTCAATCCTTGCGCCATGCTCTTTTATAAACGGCTTAACCAGTGGCACAAGTTCCGCATCAGTTTTCTTCATGATGTACTGGTGATTGAACCACTTAGCTTTGTCAAAGTCGAATTTGGCACCGCCTTTGTGCACCCTGTCTATGGTAAACTTCTCTACCAGCTCGTCCAGCGAAAACACCTCCTGCTCAGTATTATCATTCCAGCCCAACATGGCCAGTATATTGATGAATGCTTCAGGAAGGAATCCATGTTCTTTAAATCCATCCAACACCTCTTCGGTAGCAGCATCCTTCCACTGCATGGCGAATACCGGGAAACCCAACCTTAACCCATCACGTTTGCTAAGCTTTCCATGTCCGTCCGGCTTCAGTATAAGGGGTAAGTGTGCCCATTGCGGCATGGCATCTTCCCAGCCAAGGTAGCGCCAGAGCAGTATATGAACCGGGGCACTGGGTAACCACTCCTCACCACGAAAAGCATGAGTAATCTTCATCAGGTAATCGTCTACCACCACTGCCAGGTGATAGGTAGGCATTCCATCAGCCTTCAACAGCACTTTATCATCTACCAGGTCTGAACTATTGGATATCTCACCACGTATCATATCGGTAAAACTGATGGTTTCACCCGCAGGCATTTTTATGCGTACTACGTGAGGCGTGCCCTTATCCAGCAGTTCTTTCACCTCGGCCTGTGTCATAGTCAGGGAGTTGCGCATCTGCATGCGCGTCTTGCCATCGTATTGCGGGGTGGGATTAATATCAGTTTTCAGGCTGTTGCGCATTTGTTCCAGCTCTTCAGGCGTGTCAAAGGCGTAATAAGCACTCCCCTGCTCTATCAGTTGCTCTGCATATTTACGGTACAGCTCTTTACGTTCACTCTGCCGGTACGGCCCATACGGGCCGCCTTTCAGCGGGCTTTCGTCAGGACTGAGCCCGCACCAGTCGAGGCAATCGTATATATATTGCTCAGCTCCGGCCACATAACGGCTCTGGTCGGTATCTTCTATACGTAAAATGAACTCGCCGCCGTGATGGCGCGCGAACAGGTAATTATATAAAACAGTGCGTACGCCGCCCAGATGCAGCCCTCCCGTGGGACTGGGCGCAAACCTTACACGAACTTTGTTACTCATGCAGCAAAGTTAGTGCTAAAGACCCTGCTAAAAAAGCAGTCGGATATGGATGATTTTAATAACTGATATTCTCGTATACGTCCAGTATCTTACCTATACTGTATTCCTTGTCCTCGATACGTTGTACCCATTTAATACGACGGATAGCGTTGGTAGTAAACACAGCATCGGCAGACTCCAGGAAACCGGGTACGAACGGCTCCTCATTGATAGTGAATTTTTTGGCCCGCAATTGCCCCATTACATACTTGCGCATTACCCCGGCAATACAGCCCTCTGTTAAGGGGGGTGTATAAATGGCATCTCCTTTTATACAAAAGATATTGGACAGGGTAGTTTCCATCGGGTTACCGTAGACATTCTTTATGATAGCGTTATCTACCTTTTTAGCGGTGGCCTGGCGTGCCGCCAGCGCATATAGCATAGCATTGGTAGACTTTAGGTTAGATATACTATTAGGGCTTTTTTCCAAACCCACGGCATATGTCAGCGACAACCCCTTTTCATTCAATTGCAGCAGGCTTGGATCCAAAGGGTGGCAGTCTATCAAAAATTCTGTCCATGCAGCCTGGCCCTCAAACAAACCTCCCCTGCCGGCATATATCTGGAAGCGTACCCTGCAGAGCTTTTCCAATTGATTTTTCTTTACTGTCCGCAGTAGTTCCGATTCCATCCACTCCTGTGTCATCAGTTCCGGCATGACAAGGCCCAACTGCTCAATACCGGAAAACAACCTTGCCCAGTGCAGTTCCTTCAGTTGGATTTTGCCATCTATCACGAGCATGGTTTCAAAAAGTCCAAAACCGTAACGCACTACGCGGCTGTCGTATGGTA
>DATCSV010000466.1:0-2482 GCA_036568285.1 Flavipsychrobacter sp.
CATTCTTCATGGGCGTATCGAATGACAATGTGGAGGAGGTACTAAAGACCAACGATAAGAAAAAAGATGTGTGCGGCATTAAGATATTTATGGGTAGCAGCACGGGTAATATGCTTGTGGATAACCATATGACACTCAATAAAATATTTGGTGAAGCGGAGGTGCTGATAGCTACACACTGCGAAGATGAACGTATAATAGAAGCTAACAAACTGAAATATAGTGGAGCAGACAACGCATCCTATCATCCGGTGATACGTGACGTGGATGCCTGTTATGAAAGCTCGCTGATGGCGGTGCAGCTGGCTACCAAACATAATACCCGCCTGCATATACTGCATATCAGTACAGCAAAGGAATTACAGTTGTTTACCAACCTTTTTCCACTGAAGGAAAAGCGGATAACTTCGGAAGTGTGTGTACATCACCTGCATTTCACATCTGACGACTACGCCAGGCTAGGTACGCAGATACAATGCAACCCCGCTATCAAAGCGCCGGAAAATAAAGAGGCGCTATGGAAAGCCCTGCTGGATGACAGGCTGGACATAATAGCCACCGACCATGCACCACATACATGGGAAGAAAAACAACAGCCTTATCCGAAATCACCATCGGGATTGCCATTGATACAGCATACGCTCCTGCTGATGCTGAAGTATGTGCAGGAAGGGAAAATAACGTTGGAAAAAGTGGTGGAGAAAATGGCACATGCGCCCGCTACCTGTTTCCAGATAGCTGAAAGGGGCTTTATTCGTGAAGGATATTATGCTGACCTGGCTATCGTGGACCTGAAAGGCAGCACCAAAGTGAGTAAAGACAACCTGTACTACAAATGCGGCTGGTCGCCTTTTGAAGGAGAAACTTTCCCGGCATCTGTACGCTACACTTTGATAAATGGTAAGCCAGCCCTTGACGATGGTAAAATTAACAAGGCCATAAGAGGAAAAAGGCTTTCTTTTGACAGGTAATGCGCAATGATGCGATAACATTCAAAGACCTTTCTGTTTTTCCCGCAGGTGGCAGCGAGGGGATTGCCGGCCTGGTAGACCGAACTACTACCATAGCAGGCAAAGAGATGCTGTATAAACACATAAAGCAGCCCCCTGCCACTTACGAAGGGTTATTGCAGCTACAGGATGCTATTAAATATTGGGCGGCCAACCTGCAAGCGTGGCCCTCAATCATTACAAATGGCACATTGGTGATGCTGGAGAAGTTTTTCGAGTCGGCAGATAATATTTCTGCGCCGCCATCGGGCTTCGCAGCTTTTTTGGGCGAGGCTTTTCAAAAGACATTTAATAAGGGGGAGTATTTCTTTACGCAGTTTTCAGTGTCGCATATAGCTGATTTTCTGAAAGGGTGTAAAGAATTGGCTGCCTTGGGGGAGCAACAAGATGTACCCCCGCTATTGCGCAAAGAGCTGGCGGTTATACATGAAGAACTACAACATCCGCTTACCGATGAGCTAATAACCGTAACTAAAGATACTCCTTACCGTGTGCAGGCGAAGCTCAGCTACCACGCCCGCAGGGAAATGAAAAACAGGATTTACCGCCTGGTGCAGCACTACGCCCGGCTGGACGCCTGGCAGGCCATGGCGCGGGCTACCACAGAGAGAAAATGGATATTCCCTGAATTACTTCCGGCGATACCATTAAGATTTGAGGCAGAAGGATTGAGTCATCCGCTGCTGCAACATCCCAAGCCATACGACATCAGCTTTGACAGGCAACAAAATTTCCTGTTGCTGACGGGTGCCAACATGTCTGGGAAAACTACGTTTATGCGCTCGATAGGTGTGGCGGCGTTACTGGCTCACCTCGGTATGGGCGTACCCGCTACAGCTATGCGTATCAGTTTTTTCAAAGGTATTATTACCAACATGCATGTGGAAGACGACTTGCTGAAAGGGGAGAGTTATTTCTTTGCAGAGGTAAAACGCATGAAGCTGACTGCTGAAAAACTATTACAGCCCGAACCACACCTGGTGCTGATGGACGAACTGTTTAAGGGTACCAATGTGCATGATGCCTACGAGTGTACCCGTGCCGTAGTGGAGGGATTGATGAACAGGCCGGACCACCTGAAGATATTATCCACTCATTTGTATGAAGTGGCAAAGCACTTTTCAGAGAGAAAGGACATACTCTTCTCCTACTTTGTGACCCGCATGACGGGCGATGATAATTTCTCTTTCGACTACGAGTTGAAAGAAGGCATATCGCAGGACCGGATCGGGTATAGAATACTGCAAAAAGAAGGTGTGTTGGATTTGCTGAGGAATGCCCCCCAAAGTTGACGGGGCACTACATTTCTAAACGGAATCACCCGTCCCCTGCCACATTCATTTGCGCTCCCGATATCATGTTAAAATCCTTTAATGTTAAAAAAGATTAAAAATCTTAATTTAGATATGGAAACGATATCGAAACATGAAAAGGATCTTATTTTACGTGCTGTCTTTATTGATTTGCACAGG
>DATCSV010000467.1:0-7866 GCA_036568285.1 Flavipsychrobacter sp.
GTCTTACCCCTGATAATATCAAAATATGTTTTTTCTTCAATATCAAGCTTGCGGGCCTTCTCCATTTGCAGTAATTCACCCTCACTCATCTCTTTTACCGCCCGGGATGTTATCTTAAGTATTTGATAATCATCGTTTTCCAGCGAAAGTAGCAGGCCTTTTGACAGTAAATAGTCGCCAACCAGCACAGCTATCTTGTTTTTCCATAATGCGTTGATAGAGAAAAAGTTACGTCTAAGCATCGAGTTATCCACAACATCATCGTGTACCAAAGTGGCAGTATGCAGTAACTCAATAAGTGAAGCAGCCCGGTAGGTTTTTTCGGTTATTCCTCCTGCTATTTTGGCACAGAGCAATACAAACATGGGCCGCATTTGTTTTCCTTTCCGTTTTATTATGAACTTCATAATCCTGTCCAGCAAAGGATTTGAGCCCTTTACGTGTTCAGCGAATTTTTTTTCGAAAAGAGAAAGTTCCGCTCCGACAACCTTTTTTACCAATTCCATGTTATAACTCAAGATAACCCTAAATTAACAAAAACAACCTTGTTTTTTTGCGGGTAAAAGTAGTTCTTTGATGTATAAAAGCATGTTACTAAGGACAAAAAGTGTGCATTAATTTTATTTTTTGTTCTTTGTTTTTTTAAAAGGTACGCTATACCTTTGTCGAAGTTATTAATTAGGTTAACCAAAAATTATATTAATAAACAAATCTGTTATGGTCAACAAAAATTACCTTTTGCTCACCGGTATCTGTGCGTTGCTCGCCACAGGATCGGTCAATGCTCAGGAAACCAGTACGCAACCTGCCCAGTGGTCTGGCCGGGATATGACGTATAGAGGAGAAAGTTACGATGTTTTAGATTCTAACTACGTTCCGCGGTCGCGCATGAATCAGCACCGCAGGTTCCTGAATAACCAATATGCTTTCCCTGCAAAACCACGCAATATGTGGGAGTTGGGTGTAGGCCTTGGTATGTATAATGTGTCCGGAGACGTGCCTTCTATGTTCTTCTGGCAGAAAGGCAATGGCGGTTACGGCTTCCATGCTCATATCCGTAAATCTTGGGGTTATGTGTTCTCTACCCGTTTGCAGTACAACTATGGTGTTGCAAAGGGCCTGGCATGGCAGGAAGACAGGAACTACAGGTGGAATCCGGCTTGGATGGATAATGGCTACCAGGCTAACCCAAGCATCGTTGGTACACCTGCAGGTTATAGGATAGATCCTATATTCTGGAACTACAGGATGGAAGCGCACCAGTTGAACTTCGACCTGATAGCCAGCATTAACAACTGGAGGTTCCACAAAGCTAAAACATCACTGGGCGTATATGCTTTGGTCGGTCTGGGCGCTATCGCGTATAACACACGTGTAGATGCATTGGATGCAAACTATCAGCGTTATGATTTCGATGCAATTACCGGCGGTGCTATTAACACACCACAGGTAACTGAAAACCGTAAGCAGATAAGGGATGCGTTATTAGCTAACATGGATGGTACGCACGAAACAGAAGCTGAAAATGAGCGCGACCGTCGTCGTCCTTCCATCTTTAACAATAAGACATTGAATTTCGCTCCAAGCTTCGGTTTAGGTATGCAGTTCAAAGTAAGCAGGCGTATCAACATCGCAATTGAAGATCGCGTTACCCTGCCTTGGGATGAAGATCTGTTGGATGGTCAGCGTTGGGCTCAGCAGGTTACAGGTTCTCCTGTACTGTCTGCTCAAAACGATGGTATCAACTATCTGTCTCTGGGTATCAACTTCAACCTGGGTAACAAGGCTAAGAGCGTAGAACCTCTGTATTGGCTGAACCCACTGGATCACATGTACAACGAGATGAGTTATCCTCGTCATATGATACTGCCTGATCCCACTCTGCCTGATTCTGACGGAGACGGTATCACAGACCAGTTCGACAAATGTCCCGGTACACCAATGGGTGTAGCTGTTGACAGCCACGGTTGCCCGCTGGATACTGATGGTGACGGTGTACCTGACGATCGCGATAAGCAGTTGATCACTCCGACCGAGTGTCAACCAGTTGACGCGGATGGTGTTGGTAAGTGCCCTTGTCCTGATGGTTGCGGCTCTATGGCTCCTGCTTGTGGTAGCATAGGTGCAGGTAGCATCATCTTCACAGGTAGCTCTTCAAGCATCGCTCCTTCTGCTCAGGCACAATTGTCTAGCCTGGCTGCGCAAATGATGGCTAACCCAACTTGTAAAGTGGTTATCACAGGTGCCGGTAACGCCAGCAAAGTACAGCAGCAGCGCTCTTGGGATCGCGTTAACGCAATCATCGAGTTCATGAGTGAGAAACATGGTATCGACCGTAACCGTTTCATATTCCAATATGGCCAGGCCGGTGATCCTAACTCAGTTATGTACCGCTCAGCTCTTCCAGGTGAAGAAGGTCCTGCTAACGTAGCACCTCCATTCCCGAACCTGAGGAGGAACTAATCATAACAGAATCATTTCTAAATACAAATTGCCCCGGATGTTCCGGGGCAATTTTTTTATACCTGTTTTTAGAAAAATAAAAGTAAAATACGGAAAGGTAGCTGTCCGGCGTATACCAGCTAAAGCGGCGGTTACTGCTTGTGGAATTCAACCAGTCCTTTCAACGGACTGCGTTCTATTTTGCCCAGGGTGAGTTCGTTCTGCAGGCAGATCTCTTTTATCACATCTCTGAACTCGTAGGCTACCGAGCCGGTAAAATGAATGGGATATTTCCAGCTCTCCCGGTATTTAAGTATGTGGTGGTGGAAGAATTCGCTGAGGCTGTCTTCTATGATGTTCTCTACCATGTAGTGCCCCCGGTTCTCCACCAGCAATTGCGTGAATGAAGCCAGGTAACGATTAGGGAAGGGCTTTTTGTAGATATTGTTGACAATGGCGGCTATATCATTGCCAAATAGCTGTTCGAATGCGGATCTTAATTCTTCGTCAAAAGTATTGTAGGCATAGTAGCGCAGGACACGCTTTCCCATATGGTTGCCGCTGCCCTCATCGCCAGCCACATAGCCCAGCGATGGCATGCGCGACTTGATAGCTTTGCCGTCGTAATAGCAGGAGTTGCTGCCTGTACCCAGTATAGCCACCACGCCTTTGTCATGCCCGCTTAGCCCGCGGCAGGCAGCCATCAGGTCGCTTTTAACCTCCACCTTCTTCGATCCGAAAAATGCCTTAAGTATTTGCTTCAGTTCGTTTTGCTTTTCGGGAGTACCCGCACCTGCACCATAGAAATATACCTGTTCCGGTTTATACTTTTTCAACTGTAGCTCGTGGCTAAGCAGGGCATTGATCTCAAAAGATGTTTGCAGGTAGGGGTTGATGCCGGAGGTTTTTACACGCAGTGGCTTTTTTGTGGCACCTGCCAGGTGCCAGTCTGTCTTGGTAGAACCGCTTTCAGCAATCAATACGGAAGCCATACTATAAAAGTAACACAGAATTTTCTATTTGGCTAATACAACATCCCGGCAGGTATTATTGTATTACTATAGGTATATCGTAACATGCTATGGCCCGCCGGTATAATAGATAATTTATACTCAGAAATACCCGTTAACTTTGCGGTCAATTTTTTTAATGCAGGGAAAGGATACAAATAAAGTGAAGCTATGGTGGCCGCTGTTGTCAGCCGTCATATTGGTGGTCGGTATGGCTATTGGGTTCAACCTGCGTGACTCTCTGCGCAACAAGCGCGATATTACCACCATCATCCAGCGCAACGACAGGCTGGAACAGATAATAGACCTCGTTAGTGCAAGATATGTAGACTCGGTAAATACCAACGTGCTGTATGAAGATGCGGTAGAAGGTATTATCAGGCATTTAGACCCGCATACCGTTTACATTCCTGCCGACAGGCTACAGAGGGTAAACGAGGAACTGGAAGGAAGTTTCTTTGGCATAGGCGTTGAGTTTGCCATCACACAAGATACTATTCAAATTACATCTGTAATAGAAAATGGCCCGGCCGAGGCTGCAGGCATACAGATAGGGGACAAGCTGATAAAAGTTGGCGACAGCGTAGTAGCGGGTACCAATATCACATCAGAGCGTATCATTAAGATGCTGAAAGGGAAACAGTTCAGCAAGGTGTTCCTTACTATGATGGACCCTGTGAGCAGCGACCTTAGAACGATATCAATTAAGCGGGATGAGATACCCCGCTATAGTATAGAAGCGGCAGTGATGCTGGACAGTGTGACCGGTATCATCAAAATAAACCGCTTCAGCGAAAGTACGTTCGATGAATTTGAACAGAAACTGCAGCTGCTTAAAGGCAAGGGCATGCAAAACCTGGTACTGGACCTACGCCAGAATTCGGGTGGCTACCTGGAGCCGGCTAAACAAATAGCCGATGAGTTTTTATCGGGTGATAAACTGATTGTATCAACCAAAGGTATCAACTCAGTGGCGCGTCAATACATTGCCGGCCGGGAAGGCAATTTTGAAGAAGGTAAACTGGTGATACTGGTAGATGAGCAATCTGCATCGGCCAGCGAGATAATAGCCGGTGCTGTTCAGGACTGGGACAGGGGCGTCATAATAGGCCGGCGTACCTACGGCAAGGGGCTGGTGCAAGACCAGTTTGACCTCGGCGATGGATCTGCGCTCAGGTTGACAATTGCGCGTTATTATACGCCTTCGGGCAGGAGCATACAGCGTTCATTTGCCAAAGGTCGCGAAGCATACAGCCACGACCTGGTAACGCGTTATGAAAAAGGAGAGCTGACCGGAAATGATAGTGCTTATATGGCGGACACAACTAAATACTACACTGCTAATCAGCGGGTAGTATATGGCGGGGGAGGTATAAATCCGGATGTATATGTACCTTATGATACCGCCAGTATTTCCACGGCCATGCTCGACCTGGTATTCAGCGATCGTGTGAAAACAACTGTATGGAACTATTACTTTAAGAACAGGAGTAAGCTGAAAAACTTTGCCACCATACAGCAGTTTGAAAAAGGTTTCAAGGGTGAGGTGTTACTGAAGGAATATCTTGCCGGGCTGGACAGGCCAACCGGTAAGGTGGTGGAAATGCTGCTGAAGAACGAGGATAATAAAAGATTCTTCTCCAGGCAAATGAAAGCTGTGCTGGCGCGCATGTTGTACCGCGATGACGGGTATTACAGCATCATATACAAAGATGATGATATGGTGGAAAAAGCATTGCAGTTGATGGATGATGCATCATACAATGCGCTCATATCCCGGTAATCCGTTCATCCATTTTATTTGACGAATATCAGTGGCATCCGCGCAAAAAGCACTGTGGCCGTTGCTTACCAGCCAGTAGTGGCATTGCATTGTATTGTGGTAGGTGAGTAGCTGGTGCAGTGTACGTTCGGTAAGCATAACCTCCGGCGCTTTGCATTCTGCCAGCAGCCAGGGTTTGTGTTCGCGGTTGTATACCACTATGTCAAAACGCTTATTGAGGGTACCCACCTGTATTTTTTTTTCTACCGCTATGAGTGATGATGGGTATTGCATCACATCAATGAAGTACTGCAGCAGGTATTGACGCACATGCTCCTCGGGTGTCAGCACCACCCAGGTTTTACGTATGGGGTCCCACACCATAGTTTTTGCATCTTCCTGCTTCAGCCTGAGTTGTATCCCGGAGAAATCTAATGATAACATTGACTTCAAAAGTCAATAAAACTTTCTTAATAATCAACACCCGCTTATATAGCGCCGTCTTATTTCTTATCTTTAAATACAAATGTCCGCCCGGGGCGGATTGTGGTGAATATGAAGACGAAAAAGGAAATAGTGACCAACTGGCTGCCGCGATATACCGGCCTGCCGCTGAAGGAATTCGGGAAATATATATTGCTCTGTAATTTCAGTTCTTATGTGCACAAGTTTGCCGAGATACATAAAGTGCCTATAGTGGGTGCAGACAAACCGATGCTTTGCGCTACTGCTGAGGGTATTACGATCATTAACTTCGGCATGGGTAGCGCTACAGCAGCCACGGTAATGGATCTGCTATCGGCCATTAAGCCCAAGGCCGTTTTGTTCCTGGGCAAATGCGGCGGCCTGAAGCTGAAAAATAAGGTGGGCGACCTGATACTGCCCATAGCCGCTATCAGGGGAGAAGGTACCAGTGATGATTATTTCCCTAAAGAGGTGCCTGCACTACCGGCTTTCGCACTCCAAAAAGCAATTTCTACCACTATACGCGAGCACAAACGCGACTACTGGACAGGAACAGTATATACCACCAACCGCCGCGTGTGGGAGCACGATGCTGCATTCAAAAAGAAACTACAGGTAATGCGTACAATGGCGGTAGATATGGAAACAGCCACCATTTTTTCAGCCGGTTTTTTTAATGAAATTCCTACCGGTGCATTGCTGCTCATATCGGACCAGCCTATGATACCCGAAGGTGTAAAGACGGATAAAAGCGATATTACTGTCAATAAAAAGTTTGTTGATATGCATTTGCAGATAGGCATCGATTCGCTGAAGCAACTGATCAACAAGGGCCTTACTGTCAAGCACCTGAAGTTCTGATGTTGACAGGCGAAACTATACTAACCGTAGACGACCTGCACATTTCATTTGCCGGTACGCAAACATTCACGGCGGTCAACGGAATCTCTTTTAGTATAAAAAAGGGACGGACGCTGGCCATAGTAGGGGAGAGTGGCTCGGGTAAGTCACTGACTGCGCTGTCCTTAATGGGCTTACTGCCGGCCAATGCAACAATATCAGGCACAATACAACTTACAACAGAGGAGGGTATTTTTGAAATAAATGAAAGTGCCCCCTGGAGCCAGGTGCGCGGTGCAAAGATGGGTATGGTTTTCCAGGAGCCTATGAGTTCACTCAATCCTGTAATGACCATCGGCAGGCAGATAACCGAGGCTATTGTACTGCATCAAAAACTGAATGAGAAACAAGCAAAGGCATTGGCCATCAACTGGCTGGCAAAGGTGCAATTGCCTGGCCCTGAAAAGATATATAGTCGTTACCCGCACCAGTTATCGGGCGGGCAGAAGCAGCGGGTGATGATAGCGATGGCTATGTGCAACAACCCTGTGCTGTTGATAGCCGATGAGCCTACCACCGCACTGGATGTAACCGTGCAAAAGGAAGTATTGGAACTGATGGCGGGCTTGCAGAAGGATTTTAGTACTGCAATGATATTCATTACGCACGACCTGGCACTGGCTGCGCAAATAGCCGACGAGGTGATGGTGATGCAGCACGGACAAGCAGTAGAGCAAGGCAAGGCAAACGATGTACTGGTGCATCCCTGGCATCCCTACACACAGGCGTTACTGGCATGCCGCCCCTCGCCGGAACATAAGGGCAGGCCATTGCCCGTAGTATCCGATTTTCTTTCGGCACCACAGGGCAAGGAAATAGCAGCGCCATACAATACAATAAAACCCGGCAGGAAGATGCTGGAAGTGAATAACCTGCGTGTATGGTTTTCGGTAGAGCGCAACTGGTTGGGAAAGACCACTCAACACTTCAAGGCGGTGGACGGTGTATCATTTGAACTGAGAAAAGGAGAAGTGCTGGGACTGGTAGGCGAAAGTGGCTGTGGTAAAAGCACACTGGGCAGAACATTGATGGGACTGTTGCCTATATACGAGGGGACGGTGAAATTTGACGCAAAGAACATTGCGGGTTTAACGCAGAAAGAATGGCGGAAGATGCGCAAAGAAATACAGCTGATCTTCCAGGACCCTTATGCATCACTTAATCCGCGCATGAGTATAGGTGATATGCTGATGGAGCCGTTGACGGTACATGATATTGTGCCGCGCAGGGAGCGGAGAAAAGAAGCGTTGCGGTTGCTGGACCTGGTGCAACTACCTGCCGACAGCA
>DATCSV010000468.1:0-15455 GCA_036568285.1 Flavipsychrobacter sp.
GTCCTTGAGCAGACCCAGTTCAATATATGCCCGTTCTATGTTGTGGCTGCCGAAGCCGGTAATATTCTTTTTTATGGTTACCAGCTTATCGATGATCAGCTGCCGGGTATTCTCTTTGCCCATATACTTTGCGATAGCGGGCGGCGTGGTAATCGCAGTGTCGGCGTCTTCTGAAAGCAGATAGCTTATCCAGTCATCCAGTTCGTCGTTAAGCCGTTCTTTGGCACGGAATCGTTTTTTCCTGATATGCAGGAACGTGTAGATAACCGACACTGTTACAAACGTGAGTACAAGGAATACTAAAGCGCCTGCATACAAGTGCGCAGGCGTAATAATGTCAAAGAATGTGTCACGTGCCGTCACTATTTATGGTGCCGTTTGCTTTAACTGCTTTTTTATTCTTATAGCCAGTTCAGTAAGGCTGAAGGGTTTGGTTATATAGTCATCGGCGCCCAGGTCGAACGCTTCTTTCACATTATCTTCCTGTCCTAACGTGGAGAAAACTATAACCCTGATGTCTTTGTCTTTTACAGATTTTACCGCGCTTACTACCTCCAGCCCTGAAACGTACGGCAGCATAACGTCTGTCAGTACCACATCAGGCAATTCTGACAATAGTTTTTCAGTACCATCCTTTCCGTCGGAACAGCATATAACCCGAAATCCGTCTTTTTTTAACTTCGATTCAACGGCTTTTTGTATCAGGGTATCATCCTCAATCAGTAGTATCGTATGCAAATCCTCTATTTGTAAATGAAAAATCCTCTCTCTGTGTAATCACTTACCAGGCAAAATTAAGGATGTTTTGGCACATACTTATATTGTGTGGTTTTTTGATGGTAGCTTCATTTTTGCTTAGCTTTATATAGATACATATTCGAGGACTCTTTTAAAACACTTTTATGGTTTCGAACCCATTGCACAAGAACAATGTAACCGTTGCAGGGAAGAGGGACGGCAGTTCAGCAACGATTGTTTTTGCACATGGTTTCGGAACCGACCAGACAGCATGGGCAAAAGTGTACCCAGCGTTTTCTGACAACTACAGGGTAATATTATATGACAACGTAGGGGCAGGGAGGGCAGAAATGGCAGCATACAGCCCTAACAAGTACGATAACCTATCGACCTATGCGGACGACCTGCTGGATATTTGCGATGAGCTGGATGTGAAGGATGCTGTGATGGTAGGCCACTCGGTAAGCGGAATGATCAGCCTGTTGGCCAGTGTGAAAGAGCCGGAACGGTTCAATAAAATGGTCCTTATAGGGTCTACGGCCAGGTATTTGAATGATGTGGGGTACATTGGCGGGTTTGACCAGGAGACTTTAGACAGCTTTTACCAGGCAATGTCAAATAACTATTATGCATGGGTGAGTGGTTTTGCCCCTGCGGCAATGGCCAACGAGGACAAGCCCGAATTGGCGGAAAGTTTTGCGCAGACCTTGTCGGCAATAAGGCCTGATATTGCGCAGGCTGTGGCTAGGGTGATATTCCAATCGGACTACAGGCAAGCCCTGGAAAAGTGTACAACTGAAACACTGTTGTTGCAAACGCGCCGGGATATTGCTGTGCCAATGGAAGCCGCTGAATATCTTCATGAGCATATAAAAAACAGCCGGCTGCAGGTAATTGATGCTGAAGGACATTTTCCGCACATCAGTGCCCCGCACGAGGTTGTCGCGGCCATCAAAAATTTTATATAGAAATACCTTGGAAAAAATGTCGGAAATAAACTGGCAAAACGAGGCGCTGAATTTTTTATTGGCACTTTCGCCTGTTAAGCGAACGAATGATGTGAAGGCTATACGTAGGGAAACCACAGAGTTACTGTGTAAACATGCGCACTGCCTCCACACGTCCCTGGTGGGCGTAGAAGACGAAGTGACTGCCCGTGTGCTCTACAGCACGTTGCCGGATGCCGGTGGTTTTGTTGACGTAGGTTGGATAGAAAAAGTATTAGCAGCAAATGACGTCGCTATCGATGCGGGGCCGGGTGCAAAATGGCTGAGGGGATCCCAAATAGTGGTGTTGCCCATCCGTGAGAGATCATTTAATGGAGCGATGGTCATGGCGTATCCTGAAGATATGGAGCTCACGCGGGAGTGCCGTGACTTTCTATATGCAGTATGGATAGGAGTGCGGGATATCACAATGCTGGCACAAGTCTATTTTTCTGCAGAAAAGCTGACAACGCGATTTAATGCCATATTAGGTACAGTGCCGGAGAGTATTGTGTTCGTGGACGATACAGGGAAGCAAGGCTGGGTAAATAGTCGCGCAGCAGAACTTCTGGGACTGGCGACGGGAGATGTGCCCGCATCGGAGTTGGCAGTCGCTATGCATCGCTTGATATCGGCCGCTGTCAATTATGAAGATATCAATAAGCGGGCGGCAACTTTGTTCAGCAGGCCCGGCCAATATATCAAAGAGTGGAAATGGATATATGGGTCGCCCGCTGATAAGGTGCTGGAGGTGGCCTGTGTGCCGGCTGTATCAGACAACATTAAGGGGCGCCTGTGGGTGTTTGACGACATAACATCCCTCTACCGGGCATCAGAGCAGCTGAAAATACTAAATACTGAACTGGAGGATAAGCGCAGGATAGCAGACGAACAGAATTTGGCGAAGTCTGAATTCCTGGCAAATATGAGCCATGAGATACGTACGCCAATGAATGGTGTAATAGGTATGACCAGCCTACTGGAGGGCACAGCACTTACAGAAGAACAAAAAGATTATGTAGGCACTATAAGGATAAGTGGGGAAACGCTGTTGTCGATAATCAATGATATTTTGGATTTTTCCAAAATTGAATCCCGAAAAATGGAACTGGAGCAGGCGCCTTTTTCCATAAGCAAAGTAATAGAAGAAACATATGACCTGCTTAGCGTCAAGGCCTACGAAAAGGGGCTGGACCTGCTTTATTATATCGATGCGGGTGTGCCCGTGGAAGTTATTGGAGATGTAACGCGATTCAGGCAGATAATGGTGAATTTGGTGTCAAACGGGTTGAAATTTACAGAGCAGGGCGAGGTGTTGATCTCTGCCAGAGTGTTAAATGTCGTGGATAGTCGGTATACTCTTGAATTCAAAGTGCAGGACACCGGTATTGGCATCCCTGCAGACAAATACCACAGGTTATTTGAAAGCTTTTCCCAGGTAGATTCATCCACCACCCGGAAGTATGGGGGTACAGGCCTGGGATTGGCTATTTGCCAGCGAATAATCAAATTGATGGGCGGAGATATATCCGTAGAAAGTGAAGAGGGGAAAGGATCTTGCTTTATTTTCAGCGTTGTATTGGAGGCTAACACGCAGGCTACACAGTATCGGGTGAAGCCCGGTATTGATATTAGCCGGCTCGCCGGAAAATCCGTGTTGCTGCTGGACGATAACCGCACCAATCTACGCATACTGAAGGAGCACCTTGCACAGTGGCAGATGGAGGTTGCCGTATATGATAATTATAACGAAGCAGTATCTGCATTGTTGCAGACGCATTTTGATCTGGCGATAATAGACATGATCATGCCGGAAAAAAATGGAATGGAGGTAGGTGAGATGGTAAGAGGACTGAAGCCACAGTTGCCGCTGATACTCTACAGTTCTGCCCTTCATTTGTCAATGCAGGAGAGGGTGCGCGCAAATCAAATATTTAGTTCGGTACTCAATAAACCATTCAAACAGGAAATAGTCAAAGAAGCCCTCCTGGATGTATTTGGCCGTTCTGTACCGGAGTACCGGACTGCAGTTTTGCCGAAGCTCAATGAAAGTGCGGCTCCTGCTTTGAGAATACTTGTAGCAGAAGATGATTCGATCAACCAAAAGTTGATTGGCAGGGTGTTAGAGAAGCTTGGTTATTCTTACGATATGGTAGACAATGGAGCGAGGGCGGTAGAGAAAGTGAGACAGCATAAATACGATGTCGTATTTATGGACGTGATGATGCCTGAAGTGGATGGTGTGGAAGCCACGGCGACCATACGATCTGAAGTTGCAAAAGACAGCCAACCTGTGATAATAGCACTGACAGCCAATGCACTGGCGGGTGACAGAGAGTACCTGATATCGTCAGGAATGGACGATTTTGTCAGTAAGCCTTACAAAACGGAGGATATACAAAAAGTTATAAACAAATGGATACTGAAAAGCGAAATAGATGAATGAGCAAGAATACTTTCATATAAATCCCGGGTACATATCGGAACTGGGTGATGGAGATGCAGAATTTATGAGAGATATAGTATCGGAGGTGTTGACGACAGTGCCGGTCACAATTGAGGCGCTGGCGAGGGCAATTGATGCAAACAATGAAAAAGAAATCGTTTTTTGGGCACATAAACTTAACGGTACCTTCCGCTTTACGGGCATAACCGCATTAGGAAACTTGCTGGAGCGCATGGAAAGAGACAAACTGCCCGGGGGACAATATATAGCCTTGTTAGAAGAGGTAAAAGCTGAATATATGCTTTGCGAACGGGAATTCAGAGAACTCCTGGAGAGACTTGGGTAATTACATATAAGATTTTCTTTTAGCTCACTTTAGGTTTTAGGCATAAAAAAGCCTTCAAACGCTTTACTGTAGCATATTTGAAGGCTTTTGTTCTGTGGTCCCACTAGGACTTGAACCTAGGACCCCCTGATTATGAGTCAGGTGCTCTAACCAACTGAGCTATAGGACCGTGGCTATATGCCAACCCCGAGTTTCCCCGGAAGGAGTGCAAAGGTATTATGCATTTTTCAAAAAATGAAAAAATAATTAGCCGTTATTTTTGCAGCATGATAAAAGGCATACGGCATATAATATTCGACCTGGGAGGTGTACTGCTCAACATTGATTACCAACTAACCGAAAAGGCCTTTCAGCAACTGGGCATAAAGGATTTTTCCGCTATATACTCTCAGTTGAGACAATCCAGTCTTTTTGATGAATTGGAGGTGGGTAAGATTTCAGCCAACGAATTTTTCTCCCGGCTAAAGGATACCGCTGGCATCAGCCCTGCAGACGAAGACCTGAAATTGGCCTGGAATGCTATGCTATTGGATATGCCTTTGAGGCGCCTGCAACTGTTGCAGCAGTTGCGCCTGTATTACGACCTGGTGCTGCTAAGCAATACCAACGAGATACATGAGGAAGCATTTAATAAGATAATAGAAGGTGTGCATGGCCACTCCATAGCCGCCTTTTTCGACAGGATATATTATTCACACCGCATAGGCATGCGCAAGCCCGATACGGAAGTATTTGAAATGATATTGAATGAAAATGGCTTTAAACCGGAGCATACATTATTTATTGATGACAGTCCGCAGCATGTAGAGGGAGCGAAAAAATTGGGTATACAGACCATATGGCTGGAAAAGGGCATGACGATAGAAGAGCATATCTTTAAGCCTAAGGTGGATGCAGAATAGTAAACTTTGCACCCCTACTTAACCTCTTCGTAGTCTATATAATCACCTTCTTTTACCCGGCTAGTTGTATTTTGCCTGGCTTGTTGCTGCTGTTGTGTTCTTTCCATTTCTTCCTGCATACGGCGCAGTTTCTCCTGTGTCATGCTGGTTATTTGGAATATTGGCAACACAAAACGGAATATAAACCTCGCTATGAGGGTCAATATGATGGTAATGAGAATAATCCTGAATATCATATACCCAAAGGTACGCAAACCCGAAGATGTAAGGGCGTTAATGAAAAGATAATTAGAATAACAAAACATATTTTCCTTGTTACGAAATGAAAAATTCCCTATTTTTGCATCGGAAAAAGACAAACAGAAGGGGACTCAATAGTCCCCTTGTTTTTTACCTATGACAAACGAATTAGATAAAATAATATCATTGGTTGAGCCATTACTGGTTGATACTGACATGTTTATCGTCAATATCAAGAATAAGCCTACCAACAATATAAAGCTCTTTATAGATGCTGACAGCGGCATGCCTATTAGCAAATGTGCTGATATTAACCGTAAGCTGTACAGGCTGATAGAAGAGGAAGGCATTTTCCCGGACGGAGACTTTTCGCTGGAAGTATCCAGCCCCGGTATCGATGAGCCACTGGTGTTTGACAGGCAGTATAAAAAGAACATCGGCCGTAAGGTGCTGGTGACCCTGAATAATGATACCGAGTACCTGGGCAAACTGGTGGAAGCCAATGCAACGGAGCTGGTGCTGGAAGTACCGGTAGGCAAAAAGAAAGAGGTAACTATAGTAAATATACCATTAACGGACATTAAAAAAACAGTAGTACAAATCAGTCTTTAGTGACAATCCCCGATGAGGGGGCAAATATTTTTAATCATGGCTAGTATCAATTTGATTGATTCGTTTCAGGAGTTTAAAGAGGCCGAAAGTATTGACAGGCCTACCCTGATGAAGGTGCTTGAAGACGTTTTCAAAACGTTGCTGCGTAAGAAATATGGTGATGACGAAAATTTTGACGTCATCGTAAACGACCAGACGGGTGACTTGGAGATCTTCCGCCGCAGGGAGATAGTGGAAGATGGCGAGGTGGAAGACGAGAACAAACAGATTGCCTTATCTGAAGCATTGAAAATAGAGCCTGACTATAGTGTGGGCGAGGAAGTATATGAAGAGGTAGATGTACGTGATTTTGGCCGCAGGGCTATACTGGCCGCCAAACAAACACTGGCAGCACGTATTGGCGACCTGAAGAAGAACCACCTGCTGAAGAAATATGCGGAACGCATAGGTGAGATCATTACCGGCGAGGTATACCAGATATGGAAAAAAGAAATACTGCTGCTGGACGATGAGGGTAATGAATTGATACTGCCTAAGTCTGAGCAGATACCTACAGACTTCTTCAAAAAAGGAGAAACTGTACGTGCAGTGGTGAAAAAAGTGGAAACCAGGAATAACAACCCGATAATTATCCTGAGCCGCACACACCCGTCATTCCTCGAGAAGCTGATGGAAATAGAGGTGCCTGAAATAATGGACGGCCTGATAGTGATAAGGAAGATAGTACGCGAGCCCGGCGAGCGCGCCAAGGTGGCTGTAGAGAGCTACGACGACAGGATAGACCCGGTGGGTGCTTGCGTAGGTATGAAGGGCAGCCGTATACACGGTATCGTGCGTGAGCTGCGTAACGAGAACATTGATATTATCAACTTTACCAACAACCAGCAACTGCTGATACAGCGTGCGCTGACACCTGCTAAGATCAACCGTATGGAGGTAAACAATGAAACCAACCATGTGGATGTGTACCTGGACCCCGAGCAGGTATCGCTGGCGATAGGTCGTAAGGGCGTGAATATCAAACTGGCACAGGAGCTGACGGAGCTGAGCATAGACGTCTTCCGCGATATGCCGGATGAAGTGCTGGAATACGATATAGACCTGGATGAATTTGCAGACGAGATAGATAGCTGGGTGATAGACGAGTTCAAGAAAGTAGGCTGCGATACTGCATTAAGCGTACTGGAGCTGTCTGACGAAGACCTGGCGCGCCGTACCGACCTGGAGATAGAAACTATCAGGGATGTGCGCCGTGTACTGGAAGCTGAATTCAAAGAAGACGAAGAAGCATAGTTTTCGGCGGGGCTTAATACAGTGTAATTAAGCATTGTCCGTAAAATGGCGTAGGTTTGTAGATTAGTTTTAAGAATAATAAAAGCTGAAAAGAGCATATAATACTGAGTAAATAAACGAATGGCAACAGCAGAAAAAACACCAAGGTTACTGGCCGCGGCAAAAGAGTTTAATATCGGTAAAGAAACCCTTATAGAGTTTCTTACTGAAAAGAAGTTTGAGATAAACGCCAGCAACCCCAACGTAAAATTGACGCCCGAGATGTACGCGGCCTTGCAGCGCGAGTTTGCGCAGGACAAAGCCGCTAAGCGCAAGAGCGAGGAGATCGCATTGCCCAAAGGCGCACTGTTGGACAATATTGATAAAACTAAGGAAGAACTGGACATCACCGCCCGCGACAAGCAGGAGGAGAAAGCGCCTGTAGAGGAAGTGAAGCCGGAACCTAAGAAGGCCGCACCGCCTAAGGCTGAGCCCAAACCGGTGGTAGAGGAGCCTAAACCCGCTCCTGAGGAGAAAGCACCTGAGCCTACACCGGTAGCTGAGGAAAAACCGGCTGAAGAAGTGAAGCCTGCGGAAAAAGTGAAAGAGGAACCTGTAGCTGAAGAGCCCGCGCCTGAAAAGAAAACGACTAAGATTGGTGCACCCAATGTGGTGGGCAAGATAAACCTGGATGAGTTGAATAAACCTACCAGGCCTAAAAAAGCACCTGCTAAAAAAGCAGATGACACCAAAGAAGAGCCGGCCAAAAAGCCGGAAGTAGCAGCTAAAGCTGAACCTGAGAAAGAAACTAAGAAAGAACCTGTAGCTAAGCAGGAGCCGCCTAAGCCTGCTGCGCCTGAAGAAGAAGCAAAGCAACATATACAAATGAAGGCCCCCAAACTGGAAGGGCCTAAGATAATAGGACGAATAGAACTGCCGGTAAAAGATGACACAGGCAGGGGTAGTGACCGGGAAAAACGCAGAAAACGCATACCTGTTCAGAAAAAGCCGGAGAAAGTAAAAGACGTTCAAGGCAGAGGCCGCCCTGCGGATGCTAAGCCGGGTGAGCGTCGCGATAGAAATGACAGGGGCGACAACAGGCGTGGCAATGACAGGCGTGGTGGCAGGGCACCCGTTACCCAACAGCAGCAGGAGATAGACGAAAAAGCAATACAGGAAAAAATACGCGAAACCCAGGCCAAACTGGCAGGGGGCAGTAGCAACCGCGGAGGCAAAGGCTCTAAATCTAAATACCGCCGTACCAAGCGCGAGGAGATGGCTGAGAAGCGCGCAGCGGAAGAAGCAGCAGAACAGGATAAGGTAATACAGGTTACAGAGTTCATATCTGTAAGTGAATTGGCCAGCCTGCTGGATGTGAGTTTCGCCGACATCATCAGTAAGTGTATGAGCCTCGGTATTATGGTGTCTATCAACCAAAGGCTGGATGCGGAAGTAATAGAACTCGTTTCCAATGAGTTTGGATACGAAGTGGAGTTTATCAACCTGGAGCAGGAAGCGGATATAGAGGAAGATGAAACTGACGATCCGGAAAACCTGGAGTCCCGTGCGCCGATAGTTACTATCATGGGTCACGTAGATCACGGTAAAACTTCGTTGCTCGATTATATAAGGAATACGAATGTAATAGGCGGTGAGGCCGGTGGTATCACCCAGCACATAGGTGCATACAGGGTAGAAACAGCCTCAGGCAAGCAAATCACTTTCCTGGATACGCCGGGTCACGAAGCGTTTACCGCCATGCGTGCCCGTGGTGCCAAGGTGGCCGATATAGCTGTGATAGTGGTAGCGGCGGACGATGCAATAATGCCGCAAACGAAAGAGGCAATATCGCACGCACAGGCTGCCAACTTGCCTATGATATTTGCTATCAACAAAATAGATAAAGAAGGTGCCAACCCTGAAAAGATAAAGGAGCAGTTGGCCAACATGAATATATTGGTGGAAGACTGGGGTGGTAAATTCCAGAGCCAGGAGATATCTGCCAAGCAGGGCTTGAATATTGACTTGTTGCTCGAGAAAATATCACTGGAAGCGGAACTGCTGGAACTGAAAGCAAACTACAAACGTAATGCTATAGGCAGCGTGATAGAAGCATCGCTGGACAAAGGGCGTGGCTACCAGGCTACTATTCTTATTCAGAACGGTACATTGAAGCAGGGTGAAATGGTCGTGTGCGGACAGTACTTCGGTAAAGTGAAAGCCATGTTCAATGAACTGGGTCAGCGTGTCACCAAAGCAGGCCCCTCGGATCCTGTACAGGTGCTGGGCCTCAACGGTGCGCCGCAGGCAGGTGAAAAATGTAAAGTTTACGAAGACGAAGCTGAAGCAAAAAATACGGCTAATCATCGTGCTCAGATCATGCGCGAACAGGGTATCCGCACACGCAAGCACATTACGCTGGATGAGATTGGTCGTCGACTGGCACTGGGTAACTTTAAGGAACTGGGTGTTATCATCAAGGGTGACTTTGACGGTTCGGTAGAGGCACTGAGCGACTCGTTGCAGAAATTGTCTACTGAGGAGATAGCTGTAAACGTGGTGCATAAAGGTGTAGGACAGATCACGGAAAGCGATGTATTGCTGGCTACCGCTTCAGATGCTATCATCCTGGGCTTCCAGGTGCGTCCGTCGCTGCAGGCAGCCAAACTGGCCGACCAGGAAAATATCGAGATACGTACATACTCCATCATTTACGACGCTATTGAAGAGATCAAGAGCGCAATGGAAGGGATGCTGGAGCCTAAAATTGAAAAGAAAACAGTTTGTAATGTGGAGGTGCGCGAGGTGTACAAGATCAGCGGCGTAGGCACCATTGCAGGTTGTTATGTGATGGACGGTAAGATATCACGAAATACGAAGATCAATATTGTGCGCGATGGTATAGTGGTACACACCGGTGAACTGGCGTCTCTCAAGCGTTTCAAGGACGATGTGAAGGAAGTGGCAACCGGTTACGAGTGCGGTTTGAGCATCAAAAATTACCACGATGTACGCGTAGGCGATGTATTAGAAGGATTTGAAGAAGTTGAAGTGAAGCGTACATTGTAGCTAAGCTGAATATTATACAAACCGTTAGCCCCGTTTATGGGTTAACGGTTTGTTTTGTTTAATACACAATAATAACATTGGACAATCACAGCATACAATTGCAAAAGGTAGAAAGGCTGGCAAACGCGGGTAAATTGGCCCGCCTCTTGCACCATCCCGGGCGTTACCTGCAGGCTATGTTGTTGTCAAAGCTGTTGTATCCGCTTACGCACAAAGGCTCACTAAAAAAAGCCCCTTTGTTCTTTGGTGGCGAAATGCAGGTTCTGTTACCTGCGGCAACTGATATATACCTGGCCGGTGGTAAAACACATAGTTCGGAAATAAGACTGGCGAGGTATCTTATCAACCAACTGAGGCCAGGGGATGTATTTTTAGACATTGGGGCACACTTCGGGTATTTTACCTTGTTGGCTGCTTCATTGGTGGGCGATGCAGGCAAAGTGTTTGCTATAGAACCGGCGCGTGAAACCTATGCTTTATTGAAAGCGAACGCGGAAGCGAAACATAATGTGCAGTTGTTTCACAATGCGGTATCGGATAAGAACGAATCGGTGTCTTTTTATGAATTCCCGGTTCTCTATTCTGAATACAATACGCTGGATGCTGAAAAGTTTCAGAATGAGGAATGGATAAAAAAGTACAACCCACAGAGGACAGAAGTGCAAGCTGTTACTATCGATGGGTTTTTAAGCGGTAACGGCTTTGTCCCTGACATAATTAAGATAGATGTGGAAGGTGCGGAAATACAGGCGGTAACGGGCGGTGCAAAAACCTGGGCGGATAAATCCCCTGTACTGGTGATGGAATACCTGGATGAAGGCGGCGATAGCCCTTATACACAGGCTGCTGCCGTTATGTACAGCTATGGCTACCGCTCGTATATGATAACAGGGGATGGAACAACTGCCGAAGTAAAAGACATTCTGTCTTACATGCGGCAGCATAATATGACATCTGAAAATATAGTTTTTAGAAAGTAATAATTAAGATAATACACAGTTATATGTTAGATAAACTGGAAGCAATTAAAGCAAGATTCGACGACCTTGGGGTAGCACTCACCAACCCCGAAATTGTGTCGAATAACAAGAAATTTACTGAGCTGAGCCGGGAGTACCGCAAGCTGGAAGATATTGTAGCTGCCCGTAACAAGTATGTCAATTGCATAGACAATTTAGCTTTTGCAAAGGATATACTGGACAACGAGAGTGATGAGGACTTGAGGACAATGGCAAAAGATGATATGGAGCGGCTGGAAGAGGAGAAAGAGAAAATGGAGGCGGAAATAAGGATGATGCTGATACCTAAAGACCCGCAGGATGAGAAGAATGCAATACTGGAAATAAGGGCGGGCACTGGTGGAGATGAGGCCAGCCTGTTTGCGGGAGATTTATTCCGTATGTACCTGAAATATTGTGAGAAGAAAGGCTGGAAAGTGTCCTTACTCTCTGAAACGGAAGGTACAGTGGGTGGGTATAAAGAGATTCAATTGGAAGTAACGGGTACTGATGTATATGGAACGCTGAAGTTTGAAAGCGGTGTACACCGTGTGCAGCGGGTACCGGCTACGGAAGGTAGCGGCAGGGTGCATACATCGGCAGCTACCGTGGCCGTAATGCCTGAGGCTGAAGAAATAGATTTTCAGTTGAACCCAGCTGATGTGAAAATGGAAACGGCGCGAAGCGGTGGTGCCGGTGGGCAGAACGTAAATAAGGTAGAAAGTAAGGTACTGCTTACCCACATACCTACAGGCGTGGTAGTGATGTGCCAGACCGAGCGTAGCCAGCTGGCCAACAGGGAAAAAGCGATGAATATGCTGCGTACCAAACTATATGAAGAGGAAGTGCGCAAACACGAGGAAGCCATTGCCAGCAGGCGTAAAAGCCTGGTAAGCACCGGCGACCGGTCGGCCAAGATACGTACCTACAACTATCCGCAGGGGCGCATTACAGACCACCGTATTAACATGACGATATACAACTTTGATGAGTTTATGAACGGTGCGATAGATGAAATGGTAGAAGCGCTGCAATTTGCTGAAAATGCCGAGAAAATGCAGGCGGGCGAAACGGTAATATAACCGTTGAAACACCGTAGTTTCGCGGAAAATAACTATGTTTATCAATTATTAAAATCATACAAACTATACAATGAGCAATCCTCGTTTTGACCTCGTGGATATTATCCAGACACTGCGTAGGCACAGCAAGCTGTTATTGATAGCAGTGATCGCGTCAGCTATGCTGGGCGGTCTTTTTTACGTTTTTGGAAAAAAGAAATACGAAGCTGAAGCGGACTTCATAATATCTAACCCGTTGTATGCAGATCGTAACAACTTGTTCCGCAATCGGGATACACGTTTTGTAGATTACTTTGGCGGCGACGACGACCTGGACCGTGTGTTGGTGATAGCTGCATCTGATACGCTGCGGAATGCAGTAGCAGAACAACTGAACCTTTGGGACGCTTATAAACTGGACAGGACCAAGGCGGAAGACCGGCAGAAGATGAAGGAGATATTTAAAGACAAGTACAAGATGGAGCGTACTGAATACACTACAGGCAAGGTGTATTTTGAAGATACAGATCCCGTGCGTGCGGCAGCCGTTGCTAATCTGTCTATAGAAGTATCCGAGAATATATTTCGTAGCTATTACCTGAAAATGAAAAATAACGTAGCGAACTCTGTGCGTGAAAGGATAGATGAAATTGACAGGAGAATAGCAGAAATAACTGCGGAGCAGGTCGAGCTGAGCAGGAATATGTCGAAGGGAATAGGTACAGAAGAATATATAAAGCACCAAACCAAAGCGACTGAAACTACAGTACTGAAAGAGCAATTGATACAGGATAAAGCTAACAACATATCTATACTGAACGAATTGCTTACCGGTGTTGACAGCAATGACAAGAACCGCTATGTGCAGGTGATAACACCGGCTACGCCTCCTGAAAAGCCCGCCGGTATCGGTCTGGCATTGACAGTAATAGGCGCTGCGTTCTTTGGCTTTTTCTTCGTAGCTATATACCTGCTGATCATTACTTACTATCGTTTGCTGATAAACGTACAACGTTGACGGGTACGCTGAACATAAGTGAGAACTGGCTGATACGTGTAGGCCTTGCGGTATTGTTTATAGGGGTGATGTCTTTTGCATATACGCAAGACCCCAAAACGATATTACTCCCGCTGGGCTTTATATATACGTTGCTGCTGTTGGTCAACTGGAAAGCCGCATATATGCTTTTCCTGTTCACCATACCCATATCTATTGACTACCAGATAACGGGTTCTCTTTCTACATCTCTGCCCGATGAGCCGCTGATGTGGGTGTTTATGTTTATGTTCCCTTTCATCTTTTTGCAGGACCCTCAGGTGCTGGGCCGCCGCACCTGGTGGAAGGACCCGATCGTAACTGTTATCACCCTCCAGTTTGTTTGGATGATAGTAGCTGTGATATTTTCGCATGAACTGGTACTTTCCTTGAAATTCATGGCCGCCAAAACCTGGTTTCTTATTTCTTTCTTCGTTTTGCCATATTATGTATTCAGGCAAAAGAAAGATTTTCGCAGGGCATTCCTGTTGTTCCTTGTTCCGCTGGTCATAACTATGGTCATCATACTCATCAGGCACTCTGCCAGGGGCTTCCAGTTTCATAGGGTAGAGCAGGCTATTGGCGATTTGTATTATAACCACGTTGATTATTCGGCCGTAATATCCATATTCTTTCCGTTGTTGCTCGTGGCTGTCCCTATGACGCGCAGCTACCGCAATCCGTTTATTACTGTTACGCTCATTGGGTTGATAATATTTTTTATACCTGCCATCTATCTCACCTTTGCCCGTGCCGCTGTGGTAGCTGTCATATTTGCCATTGGTGTAGCGATAGCTATACGATTGAAACTGGTCAACCTGGTAATGCCCGCGATGATAGGGTTCATTGCATTGGTTATTATCATCATGGCAAAAGATAACCGGTATATCAACTACAGGCCCAACTTCGAAAAGACATATATGCACAAGAGCTTCTCCGAGCATATTGTGGCTACTTTCAGGGGAGAGGATATGTCGTCGATGGAGCGGCTGTACCGCTGGATAGCCGCTATGCGCATGAGCCAGGACGAACCTGTGAAAGGCTGGGGCCCTAATGCTTTCTATTATTATTACAAGCCTTATGCGGTTAGTTCTTTCAAAACTTACGTAAGCCGTAATGTGGAAAAATCTACCACGCACAACTACTTCCTGTATATGCTGGTAGAGCAGGGGTGGCCAGCTATGATATTGTACGCAGTGCTTATTATGGTAGCCTTTGCGCAAGCGCAGAAGACCTATTACAGGTTCAAAGACAGGTTTTATAAAAACTGTACGCTGGGTGTGGCTATGATGGTGGGCTCGGGCTTTATCAACAACTTCTTCTCCGAACTGCTGGAGACACACAAAGTAGGCTCCCTGTTTTACATCAGCCTGGCACTGCTGGTAGTATTGCGGCAAAAAAGCCTGGACCTGGAAAAGGAAGAAATGGAGAAAGCAGAAGTTAAACCTCAGTAGGTTCTATCCATACTTCGTTGTCCTTCAGTATTTGTATCAATTCATTCACGGCTATTTCGCTGGGCACGTTGCGTTTCACTACATCCTTGTTTTTGTACAGGGTTATTTTACCCGGCCCGCTACCTACATAGCCAAAGTCCGCATCCGCCATCTCACCGGGGCCGTTTACAATACAACCCATGATGGCAATTTTCACCCCTTTCAGGTGGTTGGTGGCATTGCGTATCATAGCGGTTGTCTCCTGCAGGTCGAACAGGGTGCGACCACAACTGGGGCAACTGATGTACTCCGTTTT
>DATCSV010000469.1:0-2792 GCA_036568285.1 Flavipsychrobacter sp.
ATTAAGGCTGGTGAAGCCGCCGTTTGCCGTCCAGACGATCCTGTTTACCATCCTTAAACCTATTGCTTACCTGGCGGGGTACAGGCCTGGGTATAAAAAGTATGAGAACTGATAATGCATAGCTTGTTAGTAATTTGACGCCACCCAGGCAATCAATTTTTCAAGATTGACACGATTATCCGGATACTTTCCCGGCAGTGATTGCAGGAAACGCAGTCTGCCGGTTTTGTAGGCTTCGTCCCCTATCGATTTATATTCCTGGTATATACCATGCTCCCAATCCAACAGTTCGTCAAAGCTGCGTTCTACTATATTCATGTCATACCTGTTGAAGGTGGCTGAAAGCGGGGAAACATCTTCATGGTTAGCGGTGGCTAAGATAGCCTCATGAATCGCGAGAATATCCGCATCTTTCGGATTGTCACACAAGCTCAGCAGCAGCTGTGTCGACCTTTCCTCGTTGTCGGTGCGGTCATAAATGATGTCGTGAAAGAGGGCAACAAGTTCCAGCTTCTCTCTTTCAGTTGCAGTAATATTACCCTTATCGTAGTCGTCCGCTATCTGCCGGAACAGGTCGTAGAGATGTGCCTTCCCATGATATGCCCTGTGCGGTTCTTCCCACCGCCTCAGCAATTGGTCGGCTGAAGTATTGATGCGGTATTTATCCAGCAGGTGCTGTATATCAGGCATCACGCAGGTGTTTTAGCTGCCCCTTGTTCCGCCTGTCTTGATCATCTTTTTGCCTCCGCCGCCTGATGGTTTGGCAGATTTACCTGCTGTTTTAGTGCCTGCCAGCATGTTCTTGGCCGATTTTCCACCCTTTTTATTGTCTTTCTTATCGTTGATATGAAACCCCATGTTGTATACTTTTTATAAATGTACTGAAAAGATAGATGCTGTAAAATGTTGTGTCCGTCGCCGGCTGAAAATTGTGGTTTTATTAACTGGTTGACGGTTATGCGGTTTTGTGGACGTAGTGGCCACTATTTCTTCCTTACCATAGTATACACTAATGGCCCTTGTATCAGCAGGGTGCGGTCCTCGTTCTCCATAGCTTTATACAGCAGGGTGGTGTCACCCTTTATTTCAAATATGTAAGGCTTCTGGCTTTTGACGCCGGGGTCAAACACCATTTCGTCCAGGTTGGTTTGTTCACCACCCATGAAATCGGTAAACACATAGTAAGTCGTATGTCCTTCCATTCCTTTGGCCATGCCGTCGTCTGTCAATTCCACTTCGAAACTGTTGCCTTCGTCATCCGTAACATTGTAGTTGCCTGCAAACAATACTTTGTTGGCCATATATTGCAAACCGTAGGGTTCGCTATCAGCTGTTAGCGGACCGGTCACTTTCGTGAATATCCGGGTGTCGAGCAACTTTTTCTCTTTGTTATAATGCTTCAGTTCCAGCAGGGTATCATCTCCTTTGACTGTATAGCCCAGGTCATAAAAATTACCGCTGCCGTCTTCGTCGGTCAAAGCTGTGGCGAGTGAGTTCGCCTCCTGCCCCGCTCTGAAGTACAGGTAAAAGGTCATACCCTCGTGATTGTTGAAATTGGCAGAAACAATAGTAGAGTCACTGTCTTGTTCTGTAGGGTCTATTTCCATAGCCACCACACCCTTTAGTTTGTCTGCCGAGGCTTTGGGTGATTTTGTTTTTTGCAGGTCGGCGATATAATCGGTCATCACCCATGTGCCTTCTGTAATCTGAGAAAAAGTGGCCCGTGTCTCCGCCGGTGTCTCCTTTGTTTCAGTTTCGTCGGAACCACAACTAATGGAGACTGATGCGGCAACGAGTATGAGTAGTAGTTTTTTCATCCGAAAATAATTATTGTTCCAGGTTGATATGTCCAAATATAAAGAATTAGTTGCGGGCATACGGTAGTATTGTTCTGCCCGGTCTGCAACCCTTTGAACAGAAATGCCCGTTTATTTGTAGATTTAATCAATAAAATACGGCCATACTTCTGTATTGAACAGCAGTATGCGAGAACTTGACAGATGAAAAATCCGATACGGCAAATAAAGAATTATTGGGTGTCAGATACCAGTTTTATCACGCTCCTGGGCATGCTGATCTTTATGGTGTTTGCTATGCCGATATTACTGGAATATGGTGCTATCAGTATTGCACTCATGAATATGTTGTTCCTCGGCCTGTATTTCATTGGCATATTCTCCAGCAGGGACAAGGGGATGATCTATTTAGCGTCGGTACTGTTTGTAGTGCACCTCGTGTTGCAGATGATCAGGTTCGACGATTCTCCAAACCAGTATTACCTGGCAGAGAGGTGTATAGGCCTTATTAATATGAGCCTGTTCATGGTCATTAATATTCGCCTGTTGTTCAGGGATGCAGAAGTCAACTCATACCGCGTTATCGGGGCTGTTAATGTATACCTGTTGATAGCCATATCGGGGGCCTTTATTTTCGAGATATTAGGTATTACTATGGGTAACCCCCTGGGTGGTAATGTGGTATTGGAACATAACGACCGAGATTATGCAGTCTATGTTTATTACAGCCTGGCATCGCTGACCACTGTAGGCTATGGAGATATATACGCCAATGGCATGCCTGCCAGGATGGTGTCGGTTATGCTGTCGGCTATCGGGATATTATACCCGGCAGTTATCATAGCCAGGTTGGTGACTATTAACAATAATAGCAGGGAGCGTGACCGGGGCGAGGGCAATCGCGGTATGTAAAATACCGATACCTTACCGGTTTACTATTACACAAACACCAAGGGTATTCAAACCATTAACATTAAGTCGCTGTTATAGAGTGAT
>DATCSV010000470.1:0-2714 GCA_036568285.1 Flavipsychrobacter sp.
AATCACAGGTACTTTTTTCCATGTGGCCATCAGGTCTTTACATTCGGCGGTGATAGTTGCGTCCGTTTGCACAGCAGGCACCACTTCTACCAGTGCCATCAGCGGTGCGGGGTTGAAAAAGTGCAGACCCAATACGCGCTCCGCCTTAGTGCAGGCAGCAGCAATAGAGGTTACGGATAATGAAGATGTATTGGTAGCCAGCACACAATCAGCACGTACTATCTTTTCTACATCGGCAAATACTTTTTTCTTGATCTCGAGATTTTCGATAATGGCTTCGATAACCAGGCCGCAATCTTTAAAAGCCGCCAGGTCAGATGCATAGGTATATTTCGAAGTAATAGCCTCTGTGCTTTCTATCTTGCCCTTTTCAAGCAGCTTGGCCAGCACCTTCTCCAGCGCCGTTTCCGACTTTTTCAGTGCTGCTTCGTTGGTATCAAATACAACCACCTTATGCCCTGCCATTGCAGCCACCTGCGCTATACCACTGCCCATAGCGCCCGCGCCTATTACACCTACTATACTATCTGTTGAGAATCTGCCCATGATGGTGCGAAAATAGCAGTTTTTATATGAACTCTAAACAACAAAAGGACATACATCATGCGCCCTTTGCACCTCGCTCACCAAACACATTCACAATTTCCCGGAGAGCTACCTCGACAATCCAATTCTTGGGGGCATACAAAATCATTAGGCTTTTTTGAAGGTTCCTGCCAATGTAAAGAATTGCTTATAACCGAAATATTTTTGCTTAAATACATTAGATCCAATGGTGTACTCCACGCGCCCCAGAAGGAAATTTTCTTGACATTCCCATCCACAAAATAAACGACAATACGCCCTCCGCTGGCATGGTTAATAGGTTCGCAATAGCTATCCTTTTTGCTCTTAACATTTATATATGATGTGTAATTGAATAATTCACCCAATCTTATGCTGTCAAGTTTAGCATAAAGGCACCTATCATATCGTACCCTCTGAAAAACGTCAAGTTTGGGGTATCGCAAATAGCATCTGCCATCCTTATTTATCTCCATACAAATTGTATAGTCAGCAGTGGTGCCACCCGAGACCGTGTACTGGTAAGATATCTTCGATATATTGCCCGGGGCGAATTCTGAATTGTACTTGGCAAAGCCTCCATATCTATATACTATCGTGTCGGTCTTATTGCATTGTGGTCCCGTCCGGGCAGTAATACCAAAACTTCCCAGGTGCTCTACTTTTACAATCCCAGGAGAAACAGTGCTGTCTATCGTTGTGTCAGTTATTTCGATATCATTCTGTTGTATGCTTGAACCCCAACATAAATTATGGTCATGCTGTGTTACGAGTCCTACCGGCCCGTCAGGCAGAGAAACAAATTTCCTGAAGCCTAATGCCGAATGCTGTGCAAACATATATCCTTCATATTTGCCCTTCGTATCCATAACCACAATCAGGCACCCTGCATCAATAACGAGGTCAGTTTTTCCATTGCCATCAATATCAGCTTTGTAAAAATGATATGGGTACTGGTTCATCATCTCCTCGGTGACCCGATCATAGACAATATTCTTCATGTTTCTGAATGTATCAAAAAATCCAAGATCAATTGAATCACGGTCCACAACAACTGTTACTAGTTCATGTGTAACCGGGTCAACAACTTCCACACTATCGGGTTCGGAAAGGAACATTCGTATACGTTCATCTTTTGCAATTTCAGCAAAATCACGTACCAAGATAATCCCGGTCTCTCCCAGTTTGTCAGACAGGAATCTCTGTACATCCTGCTTTGTTTTCAGGCTGTCAATTTCATTAGCAATGACACTCCCTGTATTCAGGAAAAGGAATACTATTATTAGAAGTGTATGCATGAAATTTATTCTCATGTCAAATGTTTTCGACTAGATGAAGTTAAAAATATTATTAATGAGTGCATCGGGTTTTTGTCCCTACTAATACTCGTTTATTACCCCTTCTTGGTCCTCGTTTGCAACGAGGATCTAACGGAGCAGCGTTTGCAACGCTATATATGAATACGCTATTAACAAAATACTACAACAATTTTACGTATATTTGCATAATAAATACAGTTTGTAATAACAACTGTATACGCTCTTTGAAATACCGTACTCTATCCATGAAAGGTGAGGAAAATGTTCCGAAATTTTTATTTCATTTTCTTGGGAACAAATTGGAACATTTTTTCGCAGGCATTGATAAACAATGGTTTAGGTAAATTGCTCCGCCAATTATTCCGAAAATCAGGCATCAAAACGGAACATTTTGGGAACATTCCGCCCTTATTTTGTTCCAACCGCACAAAAAATGGGGTAATACCTACATAACCAACCTCTATCCCCTTTCTCCGAAAGAATCGCCATCTTTATACCACACAACAATTTTCTAACACATTAAAAATTAGCCCCGGCATGAAATCCCGCCATGGCGGGAGGGGGATAGAAGATAGGTATGGAATACAGAAGAATGGGTAAAACAGGGTTGCAACTGAGCGTATTGTCTTACGGCTCATGGGTCACCTTTGCCAAGCAGATTGACGACAGCGTGTCAGACAGGCTGATGGGCGTTGCTTACGACAATGGCATCAACTTTTTTGACAATGCGGAGGTGTACTCCCGTGGCGATTCGGAAAAAATGATGGGTCGCGTGCTGAAAAACAAAAACTGGGAGCGTTCCTCCTACGTGGTATCCAGCAAAGTGTTTTT
>DATCSV010000471.1:0-5754 GCA_036568285.1 Flavipsychrobacter sp.
GTCCTGCAAGCCATTAAAAGGATCTATCAAACTCCCGTAGTCATCTTGATTCAGACTGATGGCCAACGCATTGATGGTAAAATCGCGGCGCTTCTGATCGTCGTCAAGATTGCCTTCTTCAACAATGGGTTTTCGGGAGTCGCGATTGTATGATTCTTTTCGCGCTCCTACAAATTCTATATCGAAATCTCTGTAGCGGAACTGAGCTGTACCAAAATTCTTAAAGAAATTCACCCTGATCTTTCCGGGCAATGAATCCGCAACGGCATGTGCCATGCCTATACCACTGCCCAGGCATACAAAATCTATGTCCTTGGTAGAACGTCGCAATAATTTATCCCTGACGAATCCACCCACTATATAACAAGGTGTATTTGTATCAGCCGCTATCCTCGCTATGTCACTAAATAATTGCTGTTCATCTGCCGTGCAGGGAATATCCATATCGCAAAACTAATCAGAATATAAAAATCAATCCCTTATAATATTCAAGGTGCCGTCGTCATTGATTTGTACAATTCGTGAGGGCTGGGCAGGCGTAGTATCATCTTGCCTGTATAATACCTTGTAATCAACCGCTTTCTTAATATCCTCACTGATTTGCGCATAAAATTGTGCTGAAGGGGCGCCGCTAATGTTGGCGGAGGTGGATATTATAGGCCTTCCTAAACGCTTAATCAGGGCCTTACAAAACGGGTCTGTAGTCACCCTTATGCCAATGCTGCCATCTTCATGCACTACATTACCGGGAAAACCCAGCGCACCATCATATATTACTGTAGTTGGCCTGTCAAACGAATTAACTATATCTACAATGTCAGGATGCGGCATGGCAACATATTTAAATATATCCCTTGCATCCGCCGTCAATACTATCAGGCTCTTTTCCTGGGGACGATGTTTGATTGCAAAGACCTTGTCAACAGCAACTGTATTAAAGGCATCGCAACCCAGGCCCCATATCGTATCAGTGGGATACAAAATCACGCCAGCTTGCTGCAGCACGCCTATACAGCCTTTTATATCCTCCTCGAAAATGCTCATATTTTAATGGTCATTTCATATAATAATGGTAAATTGCGTATCCAGTTGCAAAAATAACTGAAGATTCTAACAGTGGATTAACAAACTTATAAGGGTTCATTTGCTGTCTTAGGTATTATATTTGTAATCATTACTATTAAAAGCATAGAAAAGATGAAAAAAGTATTACTACTACTCGGAGCTGTCGTGTTATCAACAGGTTTTGTTTATGCACAGGACCACAGCAACCATGACGGACATAACCATGGCAAAACCGTTACTGCTCCCGTATCAGCAAATGTAGCAGTTGCACAGCCCACAGGTGAAAACAAAGGACAAAGCACTACACTAACTGTTGAAAACCTTGTTTTTGACAACGAAGTGCACGATTTTGGCACTATACCGGAAGGACCGAATGCAGATTATGAGTTCACTTTCAAAAACACAGGTAAAGAGCCTATCAACCTGCAAACGGTGAATGCATCTTGCGGTTGTACCACTCCATCATGGTCTAAAGAACCCGTACTGCCAGGCAAAACCGGTAGTATCAAGGCTAGCTACGCCACTCAAGGACGTCCCGGTGGTTTTACTAAATCAATTACAGTTGTATCAAATGCCGGCACAAAAGTGTTGACCATTAAAGGAACGGTAGAACCAGCCCCAAGCGGCTCTGCACCTGCATCCACCAAATCAATGATACAGAAATAAGAGAAACAGGAAAAGAGATATGAAACAATTATTTATTGCATTATTTGTACTGGCGATAGGTGTAAACAGTATATATGCACAGAACAAAAACGCACCTGCCTTTAAATTTGAAGATGGTACTATGCACGACTTCGGTACTATACCCGAAGGTCCGGAAGTGACACACTACTTTGAATTTACCAATACCGGTAAAGAACCTCTGATCATCCAAAATGTCAGTGCTTCTTGCGGTTGTACCACGCCCGACTGGCCTAAACAACCAATATTACCCGGCAAAAAAGGAAAAATCAAGGTAGTTTACTCTACTGAGCGCCGTGTAGGGCCGTTCAATAAAGATATCTATATCCAGTCAAACGCTGTAAACCCTGATGGGAAAGAGCGCTTTGAACTGCAGATAAAAGGTACTGTAAAGGAAAAAGACGCTGTAAAAAGCTAAGAATTCCTGGCATATAATCTTTAACCCGGCAAATGCCGGGTTTTTTTATGCTTGTGTACGAATGTAGCTCAGGTTTATATAATTTTGCGCCCATGCCAGTAATATCACATCGCGGTTCTTCAATGCCGCCATCGCCCATAAGGAAATTGGTACCCTATGCAGAAGCTGCCAAAAAGCGTGGCACAAAAGTGTACCATCTCAATATTGGCCAGCCCGACATTGAAACGCCCCAGGCTATACTCGATGCTGTGCGACATACAGATATGAAAGTACTTGAGTACAGTCATAGTGCAGGTTTCGAAAGCTACCGGAAGAAACTGGTGGGATATTATGCCGGGCACAACGTGCATGTGAACCACAACCAGATAATAATAACTACCGGTGGTTCTGAAGCCATACTATTCGCTATTATGAGTTGCCTGGACCCCGGGGACGAAATTATTATTCCTGAACCATTTTACGCCAACTACAATGGCTTTGCTACGAGTGCCGGCGTAAACATAATTCCTATTTCTTCGTCTATTGATGAGGACTTTGCATTACCGCCTATATCGGCCTTTGAGCATGCGGTGACTACCCGTACCAAAGCCATAATGATATGCAACCCCAATAACCCCACGGGGTACTTGTATAGTGAAGACGAATTAAATATCCTACGCGATATATGCCTGAAGCATAACCTGTTCCTCTTCAGCGATGAAGCTTACAGGGAATTCTGCTACGATGGGCGCAAGCATATTTCAGCCCTGACGCTGGAGGGCATGGATCAACATGCGATTTTGCTGGATACAATATCAAAAAGGTATAGTGCCTGCGGGGGGCGTGTAGGTGCATTCGTCACCAAAAACCAACAGGTACTGGATGCCGCTATGAAGTTTGCACAAGCCAGGCTGAGCCCACCTTCATTTGCACAAATACTCGGTGAAGCCGCCATCGACCTGCCTTCAGATTACTTTGATGAGGTGCACGCCGAATACAACGCGAGACGAGACCTGTTAGTTTCCAGGCTGAAAGCTATACCAGGCGTAAAATGCCCGATGCCGGGTGGTGCATTCTATGCTATGGCGGAGCTTCCTGTTGATGACAGCGAAAAATTTTGCCAATGGCTGCTGGATGAGTTTTCTTATAACGGCGCAACGCTGATGATGGCTCCGGCTGCAGGATTCTATTTTACTATCGGGCAGGGGAACCGAGAAGTACGGCTGGCTTATGTACTGAACAAGGACGACATCAACCAAGCAATGGATTGCCTGGAGGAAGCGCTGAAAGTCTACAATAAAAGATAAGCTATACTTCCAAAGGGGTGAATTCAAACTTAGCACCATTGAATAGCCCCTTATCGCTGAGCTTAAGCGCAGGTATTACCAGTAGTGCCATAAAAGACAGTGTCATAAACGGTGCACGCAATTGCGAACCCAGCGTTTTGGCTTGTTTATCTATGGCGGCATAACGTTCTGCTACTGTATATCCGTCGGTGTCAGCCATTAAGCCGGCTATGGGCAGAGGTAATACATATGGAGTGTTATCTTCTACGGCCACAATTCCCCCTTTGCAGTCCACCAAAGAATTAACTGCCAGGCATAATGATTCATCATCTATACCCACGGCGATGATGTTATGGCAGTCGTGCCCGACCGTAGATGCCAGGGCGCCTGATCTAATCCCGATGTTTTTAATAAAAGCAACCGAAACAGGCGCATTGTTGTCATAACGATTTACTACGGCCATTTTCAGAATGTCATTCTCCACATCACTTACCAAATAACCATCTGCAACTTTACCAGGTACTACCATCTCATTGGTGACTAACTGTCCATCCAGCGCCCCTATCACCCTTATTTGCGGATTGTCTTTAGTTGCCCTTACGGCAAAGTCGCCTACATGCTTATGACTAATATTAAAGTTGTTGATGGGTAATATATCTATTGCTTCCAGCAACGAATTGCCATTTTCTGCCACAAGCTGCCCGTTGATATATGTTTTCAGTATGTTGAACGATTCAATACTGTCTACTACTATAAAGTCTGCGGCATCGCCTGTTTGCAATAAGCCTACAGGGATATTATAATGTTGTACGGGATTGTGGCTGGCAGCCCTCAATACATCAAATAAATCGTAGCCCCGGGCCAAAGCTCTTTTTACTAAAGCATTAATATGGTTCAGCACCAGTTCATCAGGGTGTTTATCATCACTACAAAACATTAATTTGTCCGCATCCGTTTCGAACAATGGTGCCAATTCTTCAAAATTGCGCGCGGCGCTGCCTTCGCGTATGATAATCTTCATACCTGCGGCCAGTTTATCTCTTGCTTCGTCTATTGTAAAACATTCATGGTCGGTGGTTATGCCCGCTGCGGCATACTTTTTCGCGTCCTCACCTCTAAGCCCCGGAGCATGGCCATCTATGGGTTTCCCTGCTTTTTTTGCTGCTGCTATTTTGGCCATCACTTCCTTGTCCTCAAATAATACTCCGGGGAAGTTCATCATTTCAGCCAGGTACCATATATCAGGGTTTGCCAGCAATTCTTCTGTCGCGGCCGCGTCTATGTGCGCACCTGCTGTTTCAAAAAAAGTGGCCGGCACACAAGACGGTGCTCCGAAGAAAAATTTGAACGGCGATCGCTTGCTGTCATCTATCATATACTGCACACCTGCAGGCCCGCATACATTGGCTATTTCGTGTGGGTCCGATACAGTAGCTACAGTGCCATGCACTACTGCCAGCCGGGCAAACGCGGTAGGTACCAGCATACTGCTTTCTATATGTACATGCGCATCAATAAATCCCGGCATGATGAGTTGCGAAGGCGCCCGCTCTTTTTCCTCTATTGAAATGATCTTCCCTTCTTCAACAGAAACAGAAGCGGGATATATGCGTCGTTGGATAAGGTCCACCAATTGACCCTGTATAGTAAAGCTATGCATGTACCAAATTTAGCTAAACACTTATTAAAATAACAACAGCCTGTACGCGCAGAGCGTACAGGCTGTATATCTTGTATCTTAACATCTATTTTTTTGCGTACTTGGCCGGATTGGCATCGTAAGCTTCCTTGCAGGTACTACTGCAGAACCATACAGTATCTGTACCGTTTACAGAATATTCGGTCCACGTATCGTCCTTTTCCATTTCGCATACCGGATCAACTTTTGCATTCGGGTCTGCTGCTGCCTGCTCAGTTGACTCTGTCGATGCTTCTTCAGTAGTTGATTCTTCAGCAGTGTTTTCGCTACCGCACGATGCCATAAATGCAACCGCGGCAATAGCTATTAAATATTTCTTCATAATTGTTGGTTTGTTGTAAAGCTACGGCTTTTTATTTTTCTGAATACTGCGCACCGGTACTGCCGATATCTTCTTCGTTAGCACCAGCATATCAAAAATAAGATAAGATGCCCCGGCGGCTATTATGGTAAGTAACATCACCCAGAAGTTGCTATTGGTGCCGAAATCAGCAAATGCTTTCACCAGTATAACTATGAACATTGCCACCGCCATGCCTGTACCCAGGTATCTCTGTTGGTTGTTTATCTGTTTTGCCATGTAGTAAAGTTAATGAATGTATCAATACAAAGCGGCGGCCAAT
>DATCSV010000472.1:0-7764 GCA_036568285.1 Flavipsychrobacter sp.
ATGTACTGCGCAAGTACATTGCTGAATCTAAGAAGATACGCTTTGAAGGCGACAACTACAGCGAGGAGTGGGCTAAAGAAGCCGAAAAGCGCGGCCTGAGCAATATGAAGACCACGCCTGAAGCGCTGGGTGCCTACCTGACGGAGAATGCTAAGAAGCTGTTCTTCGATAACAATATATATACCGCGCGCGAGCTGGAAGCCCGTGTGGAAATAATGCTGGAAGAATATGTGAAGAAGGTGCAGATAGAAGCCCGTATACTGGGTTACATCGCTACCAACCATATATTGCCTGCTGCTATAGCTTACCAGAATTCGCTGATAGAAAATGTACGCGGCCTGAAAGACCTGGGACTGGGCGAAGACAGCTACAAAGCGCAGTTGAACCTGGTGCAGGTGGTGAGCAAACATATACAGAACATCAACGACAATGTGGAGAGCATGATAGAAGCCCGCAAGAAGGCGAACAAAGTGGAAGACAGCCACAAGCGCGCCGACCTGTACTGCAACGATGTGAAGCCACACTTTGATAAGATACGCTACCATGTAGATAAACTGGAACTGATAGTGGACGACAAACTGTGGCCGCTGCCTAAGTACCGCGAACTGTTGTTCTTAAGATAAACAATCAAACGCCCTGCAAAATTGCGGGGCGTTTTTAATTATAGTAATGATGAACGAATACAGAATTAGATTAGCTACCGTAAACGATGCGGAGCAGGTGTTGAAAGTGTACACACCATATGTGCTGCAAACCGCCAGTACTTTTGAATACGAAGTGCCGACCGTGGGTGAGTTCCGGGGCAGGATAGAGAAAATAAGCGCAAAATATCCGTACCTGGTATGTGAATATAATGGGGGAATAATTGGGTACGCATATGGCAGTACCCACCGCGAAAGAATGGGGTATAGCTGGTGTGCCGAGGCGACGGTGTATTTATCAGCAGCGCACCACCGCAGGGGCATAGCACGCATATTGTACGATGTATTGTTTGAGTTGATGAAGGAGCAAGGGTACAAGAGTATATATGTCAGCATACTCTCTGCGAATGCTGACAGCCTGGCATTTCACCGGGCTATGGGTTTTGAAGATATAGGTACGTTCAGGAACATTGGTTACAAATTGGGTGAATGGCACAGCAATGTGTGGATGCAGTTGTTCCTGGGTGAGCATAGGATAGAGCCACGATTGCCAATTACGTTTACCTCTATTGATAAAGTAATGGTGGAGAAAGTAATGGCACAGGCGAATGAGCGGGTAAAAATGCTAACTTCATATCATGTAAATTGAATGTAATCAACAATGAGCAAACAACACCACTATGCAACAGCCATAACCTGGACCGGTAACAAAGGAGAAGGAACAATAGATGCGGCTGCATACGAACGGGCACATACTTTTTCCGTTGAGGGAAAGGCTGATATTCTTTGTTCGTCAGATACTCCTTTCCGCGGAGATGGCAGTAAACACAATCCCGAGGATATGCTGGTGTATTCGCTATCCAGCTGCCATATGCTGTGGTACCTGCACCTGTGTGCGGATGCCGGTATTGTGGTAACGGAGTATACAGACAATGCTACCGGCGTATTAGATATGGAAGCAGAGGGAGGTGCCCGTTTTACGGAAGTGGTGTTGCACCCTGTGGTTACCATTACCGATGCATCAAAAGCAGAACTCGCCAACAGCCTGCACGATGCAGCACACGGTAAATGTTTTATCGCTGCCTCGGTTAATTTCCCGGTGAAGCATGAGCCGGTTTGTCAAGTAAAATAAGCATGTACAGTATAGAAGGCTATAACGATAGTTACAGGGACTGCCTGTTGAAAATATTTTGGCAGCATGTGCCCGCATTTTTTGCTGAGCATGAGGAGAAGGACCTCGTTATGTTTTTAGACAATCACGCGCAGGACTTTTATGTATGCAAAGATGGCGACAAAGTAATTGGTTGTGGCGGGCATAATTTTGATGGGGAGCACACAGGTGTATTATCCTGGTATATGACAGATGCAGGGTATATGGGCAAGGGTGTAGGCGCTATGCTGGTTCAGTACAACCTGGACAGGTTGCGGGAGCATCAGCATATAAAAAGAATACGCGTACGTACATCTCAGCTCACCGATAAGTTTTATGAAAAGTTCGGATTTCAACTGATGTTCACCAAAGATGACTACTGGGGCAAAGGGCTGCACCTGTACCAGATGGAAATGGATGCGTAAGCCGATAGTTCGAACTACTTCAGGTTGCAGTCGGTATGTTTGCCGGGTGACGGAAAGGTCTTGTTTTGATTTTCCTCGAAATCATCACATATCTTTTGGACGGATTGCTTCGAGCCTGCATAACTATCAGTAGCCCGGAAAACTTCCACTCCGTTTTCGGTGGTGATGCATTCGCAATCGTACGACTGCACGCAGGAACAAAAGCTGAAAACTACAAGACTGAAAAATGCTGCGATTAAAGAATATTTTAGCATATAGGTTATTTGCTGTAAATATACACAACATGATGATTAATGAAAAAGCATAGGGCGAAAACGACAGTTAAATGAGTGCATTGAAACTTGAACTATATAATTTGTGCCTGAAGCACATAGCAGGCAGCATACATGAAATAGAAGCAGCTATAGCTGACAGGCGCGAAGCCATGCATAATGAAACCAAGAGCAGCATGGGCGACAAGTACGAAACCACACGCGAAATGCTGCAGCAGGATATTAATATGAATATGGACAGGCTGAACAAGGCGAAGGCTGATGAATCCATATTGCAGGCAATTAACCCGGAATCATTATCAGAAATTATTGTACCCGGTAGCCTGGTGCAGTGCAGCAACGGCAACTTTTACATAGCCATCAGGGCGGGGCATTTCATCATAGACAAAGTGAAATATTATGCGGTTTCTCTATCCTCGCCTATCGGCAACCAATTGAAGGGTAAGCAGGCCGGGGATACATTCATGCTGAATGGTAAGAGTTATAACATTCATCAAATCAGTTAGCATGCTGCATTATCAATTGCTGTAATCCACTCTTAAGCATTCGTAATATAATCTGCAGGTCAAAGCTTGTACCTTTACCAATAGTAATATGATAACAGTAATATCAGGCACTGACAGAAAGGACAGTATGACACTGCGGGTAGCGGCATTATATACACGCCTGCTGCAACAAAAATCTGAAGAAGAAGAGATCCATCTTTTATCGCTGGAAGGATTGAATGTATGGGACAAACAAGGCAAGCTGAAAGAAGCAGAACAAAGGCTGCTGATACCATCCGATAAGTTTGTATTCGTTATGCCGGAATACAACGGTAGCTTCCCGGGCGTGCTCAAAACCATGCTGGATAATAGTGATATACGTAAATGCTGGTGGTATAAGAAGGCGATGATGACCGGGGTGGCAGATGGCCGGGGTGGCAACCTGCGGGGTATGGAGCATTTTACAGGTGTGCTCAACTACCTGAGGGTGAACGTGTTATACAACAAAATTCCCCTCAGTCGCATCAACGACGAGATAGATAAGGACGGTAACTTATTGAAAGAAGAAACTGTTAAACTTATACATAACCAGTTAGATGAATTTCTTATGTTTTAACTTTGCATTCCCGTAATGAAGACACGTCTTTTCATCTTCCTGACTGTAGTGGCGCTGGCTGAGATTTATAGTTTTATAGCTGTACGTTCGGCCCTTAGGTCTATGCCCAACTTCTGGAAGTACGGGCTGATGGGTCTGTATATTGCGGTCACGCTGGCTACCTGGCTGGGTTTCACACTGTTCCGCGCGCACAACTGGGAATCTGTACCTCTTGCTGTCAGAAATATTTTCATAGCATTCACTATGGGGCTGTGGGTAGGCAAGATACTCGTGGGTGCCATCATGGCTATAGACGATATACGCAGGCTGGTGATGTGGGTGGCAGGACTTATTTTCACGACTGTTTCTACGAAAGAAGCCGCTGAGGCAGGGGGAGGTATAGGTGGTGGTATCACCCGTTCCGTATTCCTGAAGCAAGTGGCTTTGATATTGGGGGGTACGGCCCTGGGAGGCTTTATCTATGGCCTGAGCAACAGGTACAACTACCAGGTACGCCGCACACAACTGGCCTTCGCCAACCTGCCCGCAGCTTTCAAGGGACTGAAGATCGTGCAGATATCAGACATACACTCCGGCAGCTTTGACGACCACCGTGCAGTAGCCAAGGGTATAGAAAGAATAATGAAGGAAAAGCCGGATATCATTTTCTTTACCGGCGACCTGGTGAATTATAAAACTGACGAAGTACAACCTTACAAAGAGATTTTCGCGCAACTTTCGGCACCGCTGGGCGTATATTCTACCCTGGGCAACCACGACTATGGCGATTACCTGCAATGGCCCAGCAAAGAGGCTAAAAAACAAAACCTGGACTGGCTGAAGGAAACCCATGCGCAAATGGGCTGGAAGCTGATGATGAACGAGCACGTAGTGCTGGAGCGCGGCGAAGATAAGATAGCCGTGGTGGGTATCGAGAATTGGGGGGCAAAGGCGGGTTTCCCTAAGTATGGGGATATGCACAAGGCCTACGAAGGATTGAAGGATAAGAACGTGCCTTTTAAAATGCTGCTTTCGCACGACCCCTCGCATTGGGATCACCAGGTAGTAAAAGAGTTCCAGGATATTGATATCACCTTCAGCGGGCATACACACGGCATGCAGTTTGGCATAGAGATACCCGGCTTTAAATGGAGCCCTGTAAAATACGTGTATAAAAACTGGGCAGGCCTGTACGAAAAGAACAAGCAATACCTGTATGTGAACCGCGGATTTGGTTTCCTCGGTTACCCCGGCAGGTTAGGCATTCTGCCGGAGATCACTGTCATCGAGTTAGTGTAATGCCCTTTTAAGCAACTGCTCTACGGCTTCGGCACGTGGCGAAAGCAACTCTTTCTTATCGTTGCAAAGAACATATTTCAACTCGCTGATCAACCCCTGTAAACTATCCGGCTGCATATCTATCGGCTCCGAGGGCTCTGATTGTAACGGGTGAATGACTGTAAAATGATTAAGTAAAGTTTTGTGCATAGACTACAAACGGTTTTTGTATATTCAAAGAACGTGCTGGTTTTACCTTTATTGTATTAATGGTAAGAATATTCTTAATCTTTTTAATAAATAATAAAATTTTATTTATTGCAGCGGGCTGCTAAATTATTTTTATCTTAGAGCAGGTAACTGGAAATAAAACGATGAAAATCATTGGAATAGCCGGCGGGACCGGCTTGGTGGGCAGGCATTTATCAAGGCTATTGGCCGATGACGGATATGAGATCATCGTGTTCACCCGCCGCCCGGGAAAAAACCGGAAGTACATAAAAAACACCACTTACGCACTTTTTGACCCCCTGCATAATAAAATAGATACCACGCAGCTAAGCAGGGTAGAGGCTATGGTAAACCTGGCCGGAGAAGGTATAGCCGACAAGCGTTGGACAGAGCAACGAAAGACGGACATCCTCGAAAGCAGGACCATTACCACTTCCTTCCTGGTAGAGCAATTGAAGCAGCATAACCCCGACTGTAAGGTGCTGGTGAATGCGTCGGCCACGGGGTACTACGGCAATGATAATGGCAGGCAGCCGTTTACTGAAGACGCTCCGCCTGCAAATGATTTCCTGGGGCGCACCTGCCTGCAATGGGAGCAAGCCTCCGAAGATGCGGAAGCATTTACCCGCCGGGTGATACTACGCTTTGGTATAGTGCTGGCGAGAGATGGCGGCTATTTTCATGAATTTTACAACAAAATGAAACTGGGCGTTACGCCTATACTCGGCAACGGTGAGCAGGTAGTAAGCTGGATACATGTGCACGACCTGGCCCGCATGATCCGCTTTGCCATAGAGCGGGTAGAAATGAGCGGCGTGTACAACGCCGTAGCGCCTATACCCGTCAGCCAGTCTATACTGGTGCAAACGATGGCGCGTGCCGCGGGCGGACTGAGGGTGCCCATTCCCGTGCCGGCATTTATTATCAAACTGATGGTGGGCGAAATGAGCATTGAGGTGCTGAAAAGCTGCACCGTCAGCCCCGAAAAAATTATGGATAAAGGTTTCCGTTTCGACTACCGCGATATAGAAACGGCCGTAAAAGACCTGCTCTCTAAAAAGAAAAAATAACCGTCTTATTGATAAGCATAATCCGCCAGGTACTCGTACCCGGGCGTTAGCTTGCCGCCCTCGCATATAGTGGCGCGGCGGATGATATCACTATCCCCTTCCAGTAGTTCTCTCAGCACATATTTCTCAAAGTGCGAGCCAAAGTAATGCGATGCATCTTTGGGTAGCTCATTGGGCAGATTATCCACCGCCATTACATCTATAGTGTCCATAGTGTTTTGATAAGGCGCTGCCTGCTCAAAACTGTCGCGGCTGATACCATACACAGGCTCGGCAATGGTACTGGCGCCTATATTTATCGGTACCGATCCATCCACATCGCAGGTGATGTCGGCTATTACGCTGATGCGCCAGTCTTTGCGCCGGATGTCTTCTTTCTCGAACAGGCGGGCGATGTCTTCATCCCAGTATATACCGTTCATCAATATATCCGTTTGGGAGATGTAGTTGGTGAACAGACATTTGTACATCTGCGGGTTGGCATGAAAATCATCCCGGAAAAACAGGTTGTTGTCTTTGCGCGCATACAGGTGGCTACCCTTCAGATGGGTATATACGGGATAGTCGTACTGGTGCGTCAGGTAGTCTTCCGGCTCTACCGATTCTATATCCAGGTGTGTCATCACCTCTACCACGCCCGCCGCTACACGACCCGAGCCAGTTATAGCTATTTTTATAGCAGGCAGGCGCTTTTTGCGGTATGTATTTATCAGTGCCGGGAAATCATCTACCGTATGCGCAGGCGGAAGCTCGTATTGGCCAAACTTTTTGCCATAGGTCAGCAGCCCATTGTGCGCACCCACTATACCTGCAAACAGTCCGAAACCCAGTATGCGTTGCTCGTCTTTAAAAGTCAGGCATTCGTAGTCTATCATGCGGATGCGCTTTTCTATCAGCGCATGCATCAGGTGCTGGTTGTGCGGCTGTTTCTTTTTGGTGTGGGAGAAGAAGAAATAAGTTTTGCCCGGCATCAGCTGTTCTACAGGCACTTCCTTCACCCCCAGCAGTATATCGCAGTCCGCCAGGTCTTCAGTTACCCTTATGCCCTCGGCGCGGTATTCATCATTTTTGTAGCACCTTACGTCCGACGGTTCCACCACTATCTCCACCCCCGGGTATTTGGCCATAATATGCCTGCACTGCACGGGTGTAAATATCACCCTGTTGTCCTCCGGTGTCTTTCTTTCTTTTATCACGCCTATTTTAGTCATCGGTCTGCCATTTTGATAGTAAAGATAACATGCGGAACTTTGTTCCATGGTTAACTATTTTGAATTGTACGAAATACCCCGAAGTTTTAACCCCGACCCTGCCGTGGTGAAAAGCAAGTATTATGAACTGAGCCGCAAGTACCACCCGGACAGGTTTACCATGGCAGGTGCAGACGAGCAGGCAGTAGCCCTGCAACTGTCGTCGGCCAACAACCAGGCATGGAAGACCCTGAGCAACCCCGATGCAACCATGGCCTATGTGCTGAAGGAGGAGGGGATGCTGGAAGACGAGGAGAAATATAGCCTGCCGCCCGATTTCCTGATGGAGATGATGGAACTGAATGAACTGCTGGGCGATGATGATGCCACCAACCCCGAAGGTGATGCGCTGGCGAATGCCGGCACT
>DATCSV010000473.1:0-24104 GCA_036568285.1 Flavipsychrobacter sp.
CCGGCTATGCAGGTGGGCTAAAGGCTAAAAGATGGTTGCTGGAACACGAAGCAAAGAACCTTGGATTGTCATACCAGGGAAGTATGTTTTAGCGGTTCCCTTCCCGCACCATTTGTACTATGTCTTCTATGCCTAAGTAAAAACCCACTGAGAAACGGCCCGGGCTTGTATTCCACGACATAGCTGACATAGGTACGGAGAATACATACTGGAACTGCACCTTTGCAAACTTGTAGCCCGCGCGGATTGTAAAACACGGCTCAAAGAAGGTATAGCGGCGGCTGTCAAACCTGGCTCCGCCTGCATCTATAAGGCCCTGGTTGCGTAGGTAAAGGCTATCCCTGCCGTTTGCATCGAAGCTGGTGAATCCCAGGCTTACTATACGGGGATTAAAAGAGGCATCGAACCAGGGAGAACGCACGCCGATGCCCGGCTGCAGGAACAGTCTGTTAACTCTCGCGTCAATATCGCTGTTGATATTGCCTACGCCCCAGCCACCGTAAAAATCAGCTACCATCTTCACTTTATTGCCGCCCGGTGCGATGTACCCGCCTATACCTGCCTCGGCAAGAGTGGCGCTGGCATTCACATTTCCGGCTGCGAAGTCCGGAGCGGTAGTAGTGTAGTTATAGCTGGAATACCCACCCATTATACCCAGGTGTTTTATGGGTGATATAGAAGCCTGTACGTCGATAATGTTGATATTATTGGTGTTAGCGCCATTGTTGCCATCGCTGGTAGAACTGCTGCTGCCGTTAATATTCAGGTGATACTGTCCGCCATCGGTAAGGAGTGGCACGTTCACGCCGTTGGGCTTGTAGTAATACCTGGTGCAGCTACTGGTAAGCAGGGCAATAACACCGCAGAGAAGGATCAATGTCTTTTTCATAAATTAAGGTTCGTGTTGTACTGTTATGACTAAAAATCGTGCCAGTATTTTAACACTTAGTCCGGATTTTTTTTCGTTAATTTTGTATTACTATAAATTGGGTTATCGCCTGCTTGCAATACAGCGGGAGGAAAGTCCGGACAGCAATGGGTAGCGCACCACCTAACGGGTGGAGTTCCGCGAAAGCGGGATATAGAGAGTGCCGCAGAAAATAACCGCCACGTAAGTGGTAAGGGTGAAAACGTAGGGTAAGAGCCTACGCATTGAGATGGCAACATAACAATGGGGCAAACCTTGCGCGCTGAAATGCCAAATAGGTTGACGATTGAGGGCGGCCCGCCCGATGTCAACGGGTTGGCAGATTGAGGTGCCTTGCGAAAGGTATCCCAGATAAATGATAGCCGCCTCCTGACCATAGGGGGTTACAGAATCCGGCTTACAGGTTTGTAGTGTTTTGGTTAATTGACAATAGCAACGGATTTCCGTTGCTATTGCCATTATATAAGTTGGTTGCCCGGCTAATGTTGAACAGACACCTTCTGTGACAAAACTCGTTCGGGTGTGTGCATCTGCAGCAGGTATAGCCCCGGGGGGGTATCGGCTATGTCAATGCGCTCCACATGATAGCCGGCAGATGAAGCCGTGCCATCGGATATTTCCTTAATGAGCCGCCCCTGCAGGTCAGTAAGGCTGAACGTAACCTCAATGGGTGATTGCAGGTAATACTTGATGTACAACTGATTGTTTGCGGGGTTGGGATACGGGGCAAACAGTTCTTCTGCTGTATAGGCGGGCTGCGACTTAATACCGACTGCAACAGGCGTTGATGGGTCAATATACCTGTTCTCATCGCCCGGCTGGTAATACGACCAGAAAAAGAAAGTCAGCATCATTTCATCTGTAGTCTCTTCACCTGCTGTTACTGTTTGAGGTGGATCGCTGGGATTCAAGGGATTGTTTGATGTATTATCGTAAAATGCCTCTGAATACAGTGTAGTGCCTGAGGGTATTTTCATCATTTTGCGGAAGAGGTAGAAACCCTGCCAGCTAAAGTCCCAGGACGGGATATCGATGAATTTCAGCGTATCGCCATTATGCACCCCGTAAGCATTGATACTACGCCCTATCAGGTGCATGTGCGGGGCAACGCCCAACAATGTAATATCGGGTAGGAAGGAAGAAATCACAGAAGTCTGCCTGTATACTTTTGTCTGATTGGCGGGTATGACCAACCCATCATTAGGTGTTAGTGTACAGAACGCTGCCCCCTGATGATTTAAGACAGCATCTATGCGCACCGGCCTGACTGTATTGGCGGGCAATGGAGAGAAATAAAACTTGATTTTAGTACTGTCAATTTTACCATTTGAACCTGCCGGGTAGTGTATCTGTATCACTATATCAGCATTAGGTGCTATCCTGATGCCAAAACTGTCGGGCATCTGCAAAGGTTGAGTGCCCGGCACCCATGCGCCTATCAATGTGGCACTGTTACTACCCACACCACCAAAACTGACGTATCCGGGGTCTAAAGTCAAGGCATCGAGAGCCGCGCAGTCGCCTGATGTATCTGCATATACCAGCACATGGTGCACTATTTCTCGGTTGCCTGGTATAGCTTCAAAGGCTGAAATAAACTTTTCGGTGGTGAGTCCGCTGGGCACTACAAAGCACTGATATACATCGCCCGTAGTAGCGTTGGAAGTGAAGGTTGGTATTTGAGTTACCATATCCGGCGTGCCTGCCAGGTCGCCGTCAGGGCTGAAAGTAGGAGGGGGAGGGGCCAGGTTAGGATCGCCTTCAGGCTTACCACCTGATACCCAATCCTGGATTTTCTTAATGTCTGTATCGGATAATAGGCGTTCGTGCGCCAGCCTGCTGAATTTAGGGTCTGGTGGCCATGGCGGCATATAGCGCGATGTAACTGCTGAGTAAATACCTGAAGCCCTGTTCACAGCATCGTTGTAGGTGAGCAGGTTGAACGGAGCGATACCCGTTGGCCGGTGGCACGAAGCGCAGTTATTGAAAAGTATAGGTGCAATATCTGTACTCCATACCGGTGTTTGTGCGTGTGTTTCTCCTGCAGCCAGCAGCAGGGCTACTGCGGGCAGTAGTAAGCGTTGTAGCATATCGTGGTGTATTTTAGCCGAAGTTAAATAAATATTTTTAATATGGTGTTAAGCGGCTATTAACGCCACTATATCCTAAGAACCTGAATGTTACAATACCTTTTAGGATTACAGGCATTATCTTTGTACACTTTACAAAACACAGGCACAGAGCACTTACATGGAACTCAGCAAGAATTTTCAGCATAAGGAAGCGGAACAGCAATGGTATGAACATTGGAACAAGGCAGGATATTTTACATCAGTCCCTGATGAACGTCCACCATATACCATAGTCATTCCGCCGCCGAACGTAACCGGTGTACTGCACATGGGCCATGCACTGAACGATACCGTGCAGGATATATTGCTGCGCCGTGCCCGTATGCTGGGATATAATACCTGCTGGGTACCCGGTACCGACCACGCATCTATAGCTACCGAGGCTAAAGTGGTAGGTATGCTGCGGGAGCAGGGTATTGATAAAAATAAATTGTCGAGAGATGAGTTTCTGAAGCATGCATGGGAGTGGAAAGAGAAATATGGGGGTATCATACTACAGCAGTTGAAGAAGCTAGGCTGCGCGCTGGATTGGGACAGGACAGCCTTTACCATGGATGATAACTACTATGCAGCGGTAATGCGGGTATTCGTAGAGCTGTATAATAAAGGATACATCTACCGTGGCGTAAAAATGATCAACTGGGACCCTAAGGCTAAAACAGCGCTCAGCGACGAGGAAGTAATACACAAACAGACCAATTCCAAGTTGACGTATGTACGCTACCGCATAGTGGGTGATGAGGAAGAATACATTACGATAGCTACTGTACGGCCCGAAACCATATTGGGAGATACTGCTGTATGCGTACATCCTGACGACCCCAGGTATGCACATCTGAAAGGGAGAAAATGCATTATACCATTGGTAAACAGGGAAGTGCCTATCATATTTGATGATTACATTGATATAGAGTTTGGTACCGGGGCCCTGAAAGTGACACCCGCGCACGATATCAACGACTATAACCTGGGGCAGAAATATAACCTGCCGGTAATAGATACACTGAACGAAGATGGCACAATGAGTGAAGCTGCCGGTTTGTACATCGGGCAGGACAGGTTTGCAGTGCGTAAGCAGATCGTAAAGGACCTGGCAGCAGCAGGCCACATTGTAAAGGAAGAAGACTACAGCAACCAGGTCGGCTTTTCAGAGCGTACCGATGCGGTGATAGAGCCCCGTTTGTCTATGCAGTGGTGGTGCAATATGGAAAAGATGGCTGGTCCTGCGCTGGAGAATGTGATGAACGGTAACATTGAGTTCCACCCTGCCAAGTTTAAAAACCTGTACCGCCATTGGATGGAGAACATCAAAGACTGGTGCATCAGCCGCCAGCTATGGTGGGGGCAGCGTATACCCGCCTGGTACGATAGTGAGAACACGATATATGTAGCTGAAACAGCCGAGAAAGCACATGAGCAGTATAAACAACAAAAGCCCGAACTAGCAGCGAAGCTACCTGAGTTAAGGCAGGAGGAAGATGTGCTGGACACATGGTTCAGCAGTTGGCTGTGGCCTATGCAGGTATTCGGCTGGAATGAAAACCCGGACAATGCTGAATTGAAATATTACTACCCGACCAATACACTGGTAACAGCACCTGAGATCATATTTTTCTGGGTAGCCAGGATGATAATGGCCGGATACGAGTTTATGGGCGAGAAGCCGTTTAACGAGGTGTATTTTACAGGTATAGTGCGCGATAAGCAGGGGCGAAAAATGAGTAAGCAATTGGGTAACTCTCCCGACCTGCTGGGGTTGATAGATGAGCACGGCGCTGATGCAGTACGCTTTAGCGTGATGATATCATCGCCCGCAGGTAACGACCTGCTATATGATGAGACTACCCTGGAGCAAGGCCGCAACTTCAGCAACAAGATGTGGAATGCCATGAAGCTGATAAAAGGCTGGGAAAGCAGGGTGGCAGACAATGTGGACGAGGGCAATGTACATTTTGCCATCAACTGGATGGAACAACGTATGGCAGAAGCATCGCAGCAAATAGCCGAACAGATAAAGGAATTCAGGTTGAGTGAGGGATTGAAGACAATATACTCGCTGATATGGAATGATTTCTGTTCGTGGTACCTGGAGTGGGTGAAACCTGCTATGGACCAGCCTATGGCGCACCATATATACCAACGTACAGTAGATATCTATGAGCAGTTGCTGCAACTGCTGCATCCGTATATGCCTTTTGTAACTGAGGAAATCTATCATAAGCTGCGTGAGCGTAAGCCGGGTCATGACCTGATGGTACAGCAGCTTCCGGCATATGGCAGCATTGACAATAATATCCTGAAACAAGGCAGCCTGCTACAGGAGTTGATCACTTCGGTAAGGGATACACGGGTAAAGAACGGTTTGAAGCCTAAAGACTCTATCAGGCTCTGGATCAATACGCAGCACCATTCGTTTTACGAGGCCGCACAGGATATACTGCGCAGGCAGGTGAATGCAGAGAACATCGGGTTTACCGATAGTGCGAAAGACGGTGCTATATCGCTGGTGGTACAAACTGATAAGCTGTATATAGAAGCAGACAGGGAGATAGATACTGCGGCACAAAAAGACGAGCTGCAAAAGGAACTGACGTACCTGAAAGGTTTCCTGGAGAGCGTTAATAAGAAACTGAGTAACGAACGCTTTGTGCAAAATGCCAAGGCGGAGATAGTGGATAACGAGCGCAGAAAGAAAGAGGATGCCGAAGCCAAAATCAAAACTCTTGAAGAAAGCCTGAGTTTGTTATAAATTTACGTAGATGAGAAGGACAGTATCCATATTGATGTTGTTGACAGGTGCACTGTTTGCCCTGAACGCGGCTGCGGGTGAAGATGATAAGGATCAAAAGAAAAAGCCGAAGATAGTACCGATACCTGTGTACTTTGGCAATAGCGGTATTGATAGCGGTGTAGTGTCTGAAGAGGTCTTCGACTCATTGCTGAAACAAGGCTTTACGTCACGTGATTCAAATGGGAGGGTATACAATGTCAACAGTTTTATGTTCACCTATTGCGAGCGTAACCTTTATGAGGACTCTGTAGGCAACCCTATTATTCTTACTGATTATCTCTCCGAATTTTGCATGAACGGAAAACTGGAAGATTACCAGTTGGAAGCATTGCGATACAAATCCAAATGGGGCGATACGCTTATCATTGAAAAAATAATGCTCACCTCAGCAGATAGTGCCAAAACCAAAGGATACGGTAAGGCAATGAAACTGGTAATAGGTAGATGAGTACAGCCGACAACAGTATACTGGGTTTGAAAATGCCTACGGACCCACGTTGGGTGGATATCGCATCCATGTCCCTGGAATACATACTGGCAGACCATGCCTTTTGTGAGCAGAAGGCAGCCACGCAATGTATAAGTTTGATACAGCTTTACCCTGATAAACATGAACTGATAGAAGCCCTGTCTCCAATAGTAACAGAAGAGTGGGGGCATTTTCGCATGGTGTGGGCCGAGATGAAGAAAAGAGGATATGAACTGGGCCGGCAAAGGAAAGATGAATACGTAAACCTCCTACTGCAGCACCAGCCCAAGGGCGGCCCAAGGGAAGAAATGCTACTGCATAAGCTAATGATATGTGCATTAATAGAAGCCAGGAGTTGTGAGCGTTTCAGGCTGCTGAGTGAAGGGCTGGAAGAGGAGGCGCTCCGCAAGTTTTATTATAAGTTCATGGTATCTGAAGCCGGGCACTACCGCCTGTTCATTGACCTGGCCGAACAGTATTTTCCTACAGACAAAGTACGCGCCTGCTGGAAAGACTGGCTGACGATAGAAGAACAAGTGCTGAAGGAGTTGACCCCGCGCGGTGACAGAATGCATTAAAAAAGTGCCGGTTGTTTACCGGCACTTTTTTGTTAGGATCATCTTCAGCCTACAGGTATATTTTACCGGTCATGCGATATTTCATTGTAGTATTCTGAGAGTTAGTTACGTTATAATAAATAGTAACCGTTTTAGCGTCAAAATCAAGTACTCCTGTGCCCGATACCGTATATTGCTCCGGCCCCATAGAAGTGTATGCCAATATAGTTTTTTCAGGTATGGTTATCGTTTTGTTGTTGCAATTTACAACCAGCACTACTTCGTTTGTCAAATCGGGTGCGCCGAAGTTGCCGCTCATTACGGGGTATCCGGATACCGTTTCCAGGTAAGTATTCCTCATGTACAATACCATTGAGCCGTCAGACAGTGTCCTGTAAGAGACATATGAATAGCCTGATACAGAATCACCTGCAGGGTCTGTATATGTTTTGTAGGAACCGCCATTACGTACCATGAAGCTATCGCAGGCGAAATTGTCCTTTATCACCAGGTTAACCTCATAGGTCTTCTTCATGCCGGTTGATGATGTGCCGATTATCTTTATCGGGTATGTTCCGGGCGTGGCTATGATCGCTTTCAGCATCAGTGTTGTAGCAAAGCCTGGTATGCCGGCAGCGGGTTCAAATTCAGCCTTTACCTTGTCAGGCAGGCCCTCAATGGATAATGTGATTTTTTCCTGTTTCCCTTCTCTGAAATCAATTTGTAAATAAGCCCAGGTACTGTCCAGGCTACCCAGTGTAAAGTCAGTAATGCCATTGATAATATAGGTTGAGTCTTCTTTTACTTCAACAGGCACATCGGGAATAACATTCGTCTTTTTAGTACAGGCACCCAGCGTTACTAAAGACAGGGCAAGTAAGAACAGTGATTTTTTCATACAGTTTAAGATTTAATAACGTAAATATAACCATTGAATCAGAATATCATATCATTTGTACCTTCGTCGCAAAAACAGTGGCTATGACGGGTGTATTAAGGGAAGGCGACGACAAAAAAGCACGCTTCTATATAGAAAATAACGGGATACGCATTGCGGTGCTGGAGTATGTATACGCCGGCAATGATAAATTCATTATTGAACATACCGAAGTGGATGAACAGTATGAAGGTAAAGGTTTCGGTAAACAGCTGGTGGAGGCTGCCGTAAATTTTGCCCGGGAAAATGATCTTAGTGTGATACCTCTATGTCCTTATGCCAACGCATTATTCAAGCGGAAGCCGGAGGAGTATGGGGATGTACTGTTCAGGAAATAAAAAAAGCACATCCCGTAAGGATGTGCTTGCAATGAATTGGTAGTGAAGTATTAGTTGATAACTTTTACGTTAACTGCGTTTAATCCTTTTTTACCGTCTTCTACATCGTATTGTACTTTGTCGTTCTCGTAGATATCGCTCTTTAAGCCCGATACGTGTACAAAGATGTCTTTTCCGCCATCGGCGGGTTTAATGAAACCAAAACCTTTTGATTCATTAAAGAATTTTACTGTTCCTTCTTGCATTATTTATTAAATTAAGCATCAAAGGTAAGTATATATATCCAAAGTGCCTAATAAATTATTTGTTACCAAATTGAGCAATAGGCGTTTGAGTAAGATTTATTGATAGCAAGTAAACAAAGAATAATACTACGGTTTTTTTATACTTGGCTTTCGTTTCGTACATTTGTCTTTCTCGAAAAATAATTTATACATTTCTTATATATATAGTTCTAAGCTAATTTTTATGGGGTACATTAAAGACCGTTTTAAAGAAAAAGCAGATGCATTAGCACTGGAGATCAAAGACATTCTTGCAAAACACGGCAATCATAAGTTAGGTGAGGTAACAGTGGCCCAGGCATACCAGGGCATGCGTGGTGTTCCGGGATTGATTACAGAAACATCGCTGCTGGATTCTGATGAAGGAATACGTTTCCGCGGATACTCTATACCCGAGTTGCGCGAGCAGTTGCCCCGTGCAGAGGGTGGCATAGAGCCCCTGCCTGAAGGGCTGTTTCACCTGATGCTGGTAGGAGAGATGCCTACCAAAGAAGATGTAGACCACTTGTCTGCAGTGTTTGCGCGTCGTTCGCATGTACCCAACCACGTATTCTCTACCATAGAGGCCCTGCCGGCGAGTACTCACCCCATGACACAGTTTTGCGTAGCCGTACTGGCTTTGCAAACAGAATCGAAATTTGCGAAGGCATATAAGGAAGGCATCAGTAAAAAAGATTATTGGGATTATACCTACGAAGATGCGATGACATTGATAGCCAGGCTGCCCCGTGTGGCTGCCTATATCTACCGCAGGAAATATAAAGGTGGTGACCACATACAGCCCGATGGCATGCTGGACTGGGCTGCTAACTTCGCACAGATGCTTGGCTTTGAAGACAAGCGTTTCTGGGCATTGATGCGCCTGTATATGACTATTCATGCCGACCACGAAGGTGGTAACGTGTCTGCACATGCTACGCACCTGGTGGGTAGCGCATTGAGCGATCCTTACCTGTCTTTCTGCGCAGGTATGACTGGGCTTGCCGGTCCGCTGCATGGCCTGGCCAACCAGGAAGTGATATCGTGGATAGAGGTGATGTGTAAAGAACTGGGTACAGAAACACCTAGTAAAGAGCAGATCGCAGATTATATTAAGAGAACATTGTCTGAAGGTAAAGTTGTGCCGGGTTACGGTCATGCCGTATTGCGTAAAACAGACCCGCGTTTTACCGCGCAGATGGAGTTTGCTAAAAAGCATTGCCCTGACGCCCCCATGGTACAAAACGTATGGAATATATACGAAGTGGCGCCCGCAATACTGGAAGCTACAGGCAAGATAAAGAACCCATGGCCTAACGTAGATGCGCATTCAGGTGCATTGCTGAAACACTTCGGCCTGGTGGAAGAAGAGTTTTACACAGTATTGTTTGGTGTTTCGCGTGCATTAGGTGTACTTGCCAGCCTTTGCTGGGACAGGGCCTTAGGCTTCCCGATAGAGCGCCCGAAATCGTTGACTACAGAAGCAATAAAAAGCAAACTGGCCAGCGCGCCTGTGGCTTAATTAATAACAAGAATTTTAAATCACAGAGACGCTTTATCACAAGGCGTCTCTGCTTTATTAAAACGAACTGATAAAATTAGATACAATGAATAAAGGTCCTGTTTCTGAATTTATTCAACATCATTACCGCCACTTCAACGCAGCTGCGCTGATGGATGCCGCTAAAGGCTACGAGGCACACCTGTTGGAAAATGGCAAAATGCTGATATCGCTGGCTGGTGCAATGAGTACTGCTGAATTAGGTATATCACTGGCGGAAATAATACGCCAGGATAAAGTGCATATCATCAGCTGTACAGGCGCTAACCTGGAGGAGGACATTATGAACCTGGTAGCGCACTCGCACTATAAGCGCGTACCCAACTACCGCGACCTGAGCCCGCAGGAAGAGTGGGACCTGCTGGAGAATGGTTTCAATCGTGTTACCGATACCTGTATACCGGAAGAAGAGGCTTTTCGCCGTATACAGAAGCATATATTCAAAATATGGAAAGACGCAGAAGATAAAGGTGAGCGCTACTTTCCACATGAGTTTATGTACAAGCTGCTGTTGAGCGAGGTAATGAAAGGCGACTATGAGATAGACCCCAAACACAGCTGGATGATAGCGGCTGCAGAAAAGAACCTGCCCATCATTGTTCCCGGGTGGGAAGACAGTACGATGGGTAATATATTTGCCTCTTACTGTATCAAAGGAGAATTAAAGCCTTCGACCATGAAGAGCGGTATAGAATACATGATATGGCTCAGCGACTGGTACCGCAACAACTCCGCCGGCAAGGGCGTCGGCTTCTTCCAGATAGGTGGGGGTATAGCGGGCGACTTTCCGATATGTGTAGTGCCGATGATGTACCAGGACCTGGAGTGGCATGATGTACCGTTCTGGAGTTACTTCTGCCAGATAAGTGATAGCACCACTTCTTATGGTTCGTACAGCGGTGCCGTGCCTAACGAAAAAATAACCTGGGGCAAACTGGATATCAATACTCCGAAATATATTGTAGAAAGCGATGCCACGATAGTTGCACCGCTGATATTTGCTTATTTGCTGGGGTGGTAGGCATATGCCGGTATAATAGTTATGTTAAAAGCCGGCCAACAGCCGGCCTTTAATATTTTTATATACAGATGTTCCTAACTTTGATCAAGCGGGTTGTTTATAAGATAACCATTTAACACAAAAGTGAAGTATTTATGAAGTCATCCAAAGTAGCACAAATATCGAGGCACCATAACAGGATGAAGAAAATGAAGAAGGCTAGGATAGAGCCCGTTACTATCATGGACAGGAACGAGGTGGATATTGCTATAATAGACATTGTGCTCAAGGCGCTGTACCACAACTCTCATGTCGATACGCTGCATATAGACGATGATATTTACAAGAATGCCAATATCAATATTCCATTTATAGAGTCTGAACGTCTGTGGGAAGTGATGCTCAATTCAGGACTGGTGAACCCGGTTGCAGGTTTTGGCAATGCAGGCAAATTGAAACTCTCCCGCAACGGGTACGAACTAATGGGCAAGTACGGAGGATATAGAGAGTACATGCAGGCCGTAAGAACCTATACCGGTACCCAACAAGCACCACCGCCAGAAAAGGCAGAAACGGAAAGAAAAGACAGCGACTGTATAGAGCTAACAGGAGATGATGAATAGATGGTAAATAAAATATATGATTTTTTTCTTTCCTAACCTTTGCGAAATTATTTAAACTATTTTTGTTCCATGAAGCCATTATTCAGGGTCTGCATCTTTTTGATACCTGTTTTATTTATTTACTCATCTTCGTTGGCCCAGGAAGCTGACTGGACACTGCAGCGTGCGGTACAATACGCCCTGGACCACAACATCAGCATACAGCAAAACGAGCTGAACAGGAGGCTGGAGCAGCTCACACTGCAACAGAGCCGCCTGGCCCAGTTGCCTAATGTAAACCTTTCTACTGGGTACGGACGTAGCTTTGGCCGTTCTATTGACCCCACTACCAACCAGTTTGTAGAAGGAAGCAGTTATGATTTCCTCAGCCTGAGCGGCAGTGCTGATGTGTTGTTGTTTGGCTGGTTTCAGCGACGCAACCGTATTTCGCAGAGTAAGTTTAACCTGCGGGCAGCCGGAAAAGAGCTGGAACAATTACAAAATGACGTATCACTGAACGTGGCTACAGGCTACCTGCGGATACTATTGGCAGGGGAGCAGGTAAAGATCAATGAGCAACAGGTAGCACTGTCGAAGGAGCAGCTAGGGCAGACGCAAAGTTTTGCAAACGCAGGACGTGTACCTGAGCTGAATGTTGCACAACTGGAAGCGCAGTTGGCGAGCGATAGTTCCAACCTTATTTCAGCACTAACCGAATACAACGCGGCTATACTGGACATTAAAGCGTTGCTGAACCTGGATTTTGATACGCCATTTGAACCCGTTGTGGTGCAAAGCATCGAAGCGGATTTTGCCAACGCGTTTATCAGTCCTGACGAAATATACCTGGCAGCAGTGCAGAGGATGCCGGTGATAAGCGGCGCCAGGCTGCGCCTGGATGCAGCCCGCAAGGGACATGCAGCGGCAGTAGGCGGCTTGTACCCGCAACTGGCCCTGAGTGTCCAGGCTGGTACAAATTATTCCACACTGAACAAGGATTATACAATTACAGGGACAACAGTCTCTCCTGTGGCTGGTAGTTATGCATACGACTCCGCCGGTAACAGCATCTACCAGATATACCAGGCCACTCCTGTATTTACCACCAATACACTGCCCCTGGGTAAACAACTGGACAATAACTTCAGGCAAACGGTTTCTATTGGTATCAACATCCCGATATTCAATGCATGGCAGGCGCAGACAGCCGCCAGGCAGGCAAAGATCAATATGCTGACCCAACAACTGAACGTGGACCAGGCTGAGCTGAGGCTGAAGCAAGATGTGTACAAAGCGCATAACGACGCACGCAATGCGCTGCAGAAGTACTATGCTGCCGAAAGGGCTGCCAATGCCGCAAAACGTGCCCACGAGTTTGCTCGTAAGCGAAACGAACTTGGCCTGACTAATACTGTAGAGTACCTGGTGATACAAAACAACATGTATAGGGCCGAGGCTAATATGGCCAGCGCTAAATATGATTTGATATTTAAACTCAAAGTCATCGATTTTTATCTTGGCAAAGAGTTAAAACTATAACCGCTAAATAAATGGCTGAATTAAGGGATGTATTGCTGGAGGCCGTGAGGGCAGGGGGAGATGTAATAGAACACTATTTCAAAGGCGTTTTCAAAATAGAGAACAAGAGCACTGTGAACGACCTGGTAACGGAGGTAGACAGGCATGCTGAAAAAGCAATCATCGACGTTATAAAAAGTTACTATCCCAGCCACAGCGTTATCAGCGAAGAGGCGGGAGAACTCATGCAGGACTCTGACTACGAATGGATAATTGATCCGATAGACGGCACTGTGAATTTTGCCCACGCTATACCTATATGTTGCAGCAGCATAGGGGTAAGGCATAAAGGTGAGATGCTATTGGGCGCTGTCTATAACCCGATAATGAAAGAGTTGTTTTTTGCCGAGAAGGGGCAAGGTGCATTTCTGAACGATGAACAAATATCCGTATCAAAAAAGAGCGATTTTAAGAAGGCCTGCCTCGTTACAGGATTTCCGTACAAATGGCCCAAAACATACGAACATCCCATCAAAGTATTTGAACGCTTCATAATGGAAGGACTGCCTGTAAGGCGGCTTGGCTCTGCAGCTATAGATCTGTGCTGGGTGGCGTGTGGACGTTTCGATGGTTTTTGGGAATACAACCTCAACCCCTGGGATATTGCCGCAGGTTACCTGATAGTAGAAGAGGCAGGGGGAATAATAACTAACTTCGACGGAGACGCCTATGACGTGTACGATAAAGAGACACTGGCTACTAATGGTATTATTCACGAGGATATGCTGAAGCTGATAAGGAGTAAAATATAGAATAATGGAAGAACAGGAAAGAACAGAAATATCGTCGTTGGGCGAGTTTGGGCTGATAGACCACCTGACAGTGAACAATGAAACCCGGAATGCCGGGACATTACTGTCGGTAGGCGATGATGCTGCTGTAATAGACCAGTTTGGCAGACAATGCGTTATCACTACAGATATGCTGATAGAAGGCATTCATTTTGACCTGATGTACACCCCGCTTAAACACCTGGGCTACAAATCCGTGATCGTCAACCTGTCGGACATATGTGCTATGATGGCTACACCCACACATGTAACAATGAGCCTGGGTATATCCAACCGGTTTTCTGTAGAGGCGTTAGATGAGTTTTACGAAGGGGTATACGCGGCCTGCGAGCGCTACAATGTAGACCTGGTAGGAGGGGATACCACCTCTTCAGATAAAGGGTTCGTCATCAGCGTAACAGCAATAGGAGAGGTAGCCCCTGATAAATACGTAACAAGATCCGGCGCTAAGAATGGTGACCTGCTGTGCGTAACCGGGACACTAGGCGGAGCTTACCTGGGCCTGCAGTTACTGGAGCGGGAAAAACGAATTTTTATTGAAAGTCCCGGTGTACAGCCTGACCTCCAAAACCGTACTTATAGTGTTGGCCGTATACTAAAGCCGGAGGCCAGGGTAGATATCGTTACCTGGCTGCAGGAAAAAGAAATAACACCCACTTCTATGATTGACGTCAGCGACGGGCTGAGCTCTGAGATCATGCATATTTGTAAAAAGAGCGGGGTTGGTTGTGTGTTATACGAAGATAAGATTCCGATACATGATGAGAGCAGGGAGGTTGCCTACGAATTTCAGATAGACCCCACTATGTGCGCCCTGAACGGCGGTGAAGATTACGAACTATTATTCACGGTGAAGCAAGAAGACTATGAGAAAGTAACCGCTAATACAGATATTTTCGTGATAGGATACATGACAAAGCCCGACGAAGGGCAGAAGCTGCATACAAAGGGTGGGAATGTACACGACCTGGTAGCCCAGGGATGGAACCCGCTGGCCTCAGAAAAAAAGTAAGAGGAAGTAGTATTCCTAAGGATTTTTTGTATTTTGCCATAAATAACGTTTTTAGTCATTATGAAGTTCTGGAAGCACTCTTTACTGGCCGCAGGTGTATTTTTTACGGTTGCCTCGGCTGTCACTTATACATCATGTTCTCACGATAGCTGTAAGGCACTGATGTGCCGCAACGGCGGAACCTGCGCGGATGAGTTTTGCAGGTGCCCTCATGGTTATGAAGGTACCCAATGCGAGATTATTTCGAGGAACAAGTTCCTGGGAACTTATGAGGGTATTACACAAGTAAACGGTATGCCTGTGACAAGGGACGCCGCTGTAGTGGAGCCTAACCACAAAGACACCAGCATTACGGCTCTTAAAGTGACGATATTCTCAAGGAGTCCTGAGGTGATAACAGGTGTAATAGACCCCAACGGCCAGGAAGTGTTAGTAGCTGATACAGAAAACAGGCGCGTGACCTGGAAGCTGGTATCTGCCAATAGGATAGAGATATTAATAGAAGAGACGAAAGATGGGAAAAAGGTGATCACCAATTTCCAGGGTAACAAACAATAGGACAATCGACTTACAAATAGTTAAAGGCTGCCAACTGGCAGCCTTTATTCGTTTATTGAGTGAGCTTTGTATATTGCCGAAATGATTATTATTAACACCAACTTATTTTTTTAAGCGTCCGGCACTGCTGTCTTCCTATTTCACCCCCTCAAACAACCTTTCAATCTTCTCCTTCTTCAATATTTTCTGCCAGGTCTTGCCCGATGCCACTAAGCGATCGCCAACCTGGGCGGTGTAGTTAACTACCACTTCGTTTTTATTCACTTCGGTAAAGGTGGCGGTAAATACTACTTCCTGGCCCATCAGGGCGGGGGAGTGGTGGGTAACGGTGATGCCCGTGCCTATGCCCTCTTCGTCCGCCTCTTTCATTTCCAGCACAAAGAGCCTACCCGCCCATTCGGCATCACGTGCCAGGGCAAAGGTGGAATACACATGATGTACCGTGCCGCTCTCAAATTCCGCTTTGTCCGCCTCTGTTACCGTGTGGCGGTATTCTTTGGTGTCGCCTGTATTGAAGGGGTTAATCATTACTGCAAATAGTATATACTTCCAATTCCGTCATGGCGAGGTACGGAGCCATCTCACGAAATGGGTATGTGTTAAAATAATGTATCATAAAGGTCTGCCTGTCACAAATATACTCATTCCGTGAGATGGCTTTGTCGCTGCGCTCCGCGCCATGACGGGGAGAGCACAAAATAATATAAAACTTAGCCATAATTATATAAGCAGTTTTTTTATTCCGTTAACAGTTGATAACCTATATTTGTAGTAGGTTTTGAAACGCTTACTCGTCATACCGTTACTGTTTGTTTATCTCACCGCCATGTCGGGGGTGCTGATACAACTGCACTATTGCGGGCAGGAACTGGAGTCGTGGACCCTCTATACAAACGGTGAGGGCTGCGCTGACGATGCCTGCGACGATGAGCAGGAAACTAAAACCGAAGACGGCTGCTGCAAAGATGAAGTGGTAGTGGCCAAGGTGATGGAAGACCAGAACACCGCACCGCAACAATTCCTTAAGTTCATAGATATACAGCCCGACTTGCCACAATGCCATGCCACGTGTATTGAGTGTATCGACTTGTATAACGCAGCTACGTTACAGTATAGCCCCAATGCCCCACCGGGTTTGTGGCAAAACATACCATTGTATAAGCTCAACTCCAACTTTACTTATTACGGTTAGTGCTTAATGATTTTCCCGACAATCATTAATAGCATTATTTATTTAAAACCGTAATAAAATGAAATATTTAATCATATTCTTATCGTTTATCTTTTTATCAGCAGCAGCGCCTGCACAAGAAAAAGATATCAAAACTGATACGCTGATGGTGAGCGGCAACTGTAGCATGTGCCAAAAGCGCATTGAAAAAGCCGCGTATGTAAAAGGCGTGAAACTGGCAGAATGGAATAAAGAGACCAAAATGCTGACCGTCACATACAAACCATCTAAAACTTCGGCGGAAGAAATACTGAAAAGCGTAGCCGCAGCCGGCCACGATTCGGAAACTGCAACCGCGCCTGAAGAAGCTTACAGTAAACTGCCCGGATGCTGCAACTACCGCACAGGCACATGCGACCACTAATTTAAAAACAGTACAAAAAAATGAAAAGGAATAACATCACGAAAGTGCTGTTACTGCTTGTGCTGTTTATAAGTTATACGACAGCGCATGCGCAGGACAGCTCATCGGACAGGCAGGTGTACGACACCGTATTCGAAAGAATAAAAGGAGAAGAAGTACCTATACCGGGGGTAATTGTAAAAATACCGGGTTATACTATTGGCACGCAGACGGCCGCTGACGGCACTTACAGGCTTTCGGTACCCGGCGATGCAGAAACAATCATCTTTGAGCAGCAGGGCTATGTATCTGACACAGTAGCGCTAAAGGAAGGCCCGAATAATATTTCTGCTATACTGAAGACCGTAAAACAGCTTAAGGAAGTAGAAGTAGTATATCGTAAGAAAGGCAATGAAGTAGGGCTGCTGGATACACGCAAAACAGAGATCATTAGTGAACGTGAACTGCTGAAGGCAGCCTGCTGTAACCTGAGCGAGAGCTTTGAAACCACGCCGTCTATTGACGTGGCCTTTACCGATGCAGTATCGGGCTACAAACAGATACAGATGCTGGGCCTTGCGGGACCATACACATTGATTACTCGTGAGAACATCCCGGATGTTCGCGGACTTTCGGCTATTACGGGGCTTACCTACACACCCGGCAGTTGGATAGAAGGTATGCAACTGAGCAAGGGTACCGGTAGCGTGGTGAATGGCTATGAGAGCGTGGCCGGTCAATTGAACATTGAACTACGCAAGCCATTCGAGGAGAAAGAGCCCAAAGCGCATATCAACCTGTACCAGAACTGGCAGGGCCGTTCAGAAGGTAACCTTGTGTACAGGAAAGAGTTCAACGAGAGTCTGTCCACAAACGTAATGTTGCACGGCAGCGGCAGATGGCGCAGGGTAGACCAGAACAACGATGGCTTTATGGACCAGCCACTCAACAGCCAGTTTGTAGGCCTCAACAGGTGGTTTTACTTCGGGCCCAAAGGCCTGGAAATACAGGGCGGCGTAAAGGCCGTTTTGCTGGACCAGACCGGTGGTCAGCTAGACTATAATGAAGGGACGGAACAAGTGGCGGGCAACCCATGGGGCTTTAAAATGAATACCCAACGCATAGAGGGTTGGGCAAAAATAGGTAAGGTGTTTCCGCAGAAGCCCGGAACGAGTACAGGGTTGCAATTATCGGGTGTACATCACAAGCAGGGAGCATTGTACGGACTACGCAATTATGATGCTACTCAGAATACCTTTTATGCCAACTGGATATTGCAAACCATACTGGGCAATACCAACCACCAGTTGAAAACCGGGTTAAGTACCATGGTGGACAACTACAACGAGCAGTTTGAAAACAAGGTTTTCACCCGCAACGAGGTAGTGCCGGGTGCATTTGTAGAGTACTCTTACAACTACCTGACCAAGTTTAACGTGATAGGAGGCCTGCGGGGTGATTACCACAACCTGTTTGGGGCATTTGTTACGCCCAGGCTGCATGTGCGGTATGCACCATGGGAGCGTACTGCCATTCGTGGTTCTGTAGGCAGGGCGCAGCGCACCGCTAACATATTGGCGGAGAACATAGGCTATATGGCATCGGCGCGTAACTTCATGGTGATGGGTACCGACCCAAGCCTGCCTTATGGACTGAAACCTGAGATAGCATGGAACTACGGTGTAAACCTGACGCAGAAATTCAGGCTGAACTACCGCGACGGTGCTTTCTCAACAGACTACTATTATACCAATTTTGAAAACCAGGTGGTGGTGGACGTGGAGAATGCGCATTCTGTAAGGTTTTATAACCTGAACGGTATGTCTTTTGCTAACAGCCTGCAGGCGCAGTTAGATTACGAGCCCATCATCAACCTGGATGTAAGGCTGGCCTACCGCTGGTACGATGTTAAGACCACTTATGGCGGTGTGCTTAAAGAAAGGCCGCTGGTGGCTAAACACAGGGCTTTTGCCAACATCGGTTACGAAACCAGGAATACCTGGCGCTTTGACTACACTGTCAATTGGGTGGGCACAAAACGCGTGGCTTCCCTGCACGACCGCGTGACAGGTGGTATGCAGCCGGAATACCAATCGCCTTCGTTCATACAAATGAATGCACAGGTAAGCAAAACATGGAACGAGGTATTTGAAATATATGTAGGTGGCGAAAACCTGACGAACTATATGCAAGACATGCCCATCATAGGTTCTGATAATCCATTTGGTACAGGCTTCGATGCTTCTATGATTTGGGGCCCGGTAATGGGCAGGAATATATATGCGGGCATGAGGTGGTTGATCCGCTAGGTAAAGCACTTAATAGGTAACAGGGTAGTGAAGCGGGGCAATCGTCCCGCTTTACTATTTTTGCAGTATGACCACGGAAAAGATGCAGGAGTTTTGCGGAACGCTCAAAGGTGTACACGAAGGCGTTAAATGGGAAGACCACTTATGCTTTATGGTGGCTGAGAAAATGTTTTGTATCACAGGTTTCAACGATAACGACCAGGTGAGTTTCAAAGTGACGCCGGAAGATTTCGCATTACTGACAGAACGGGAGCATATTATCCAGGCCCCGTACTTCGCGCGAAACCAGTGGGTAGCCGTGCAAAAGCGCGGTGCACTGAAGCAGGCAGAATGGAAGGAATACCTGCAGAAAGCTTACGGACTGGTGAAGGCCAAGCTGCCGAAGAAAATACAGAAAGAAATAGACGACCTATAATAACAAAGCCCCCGCATTTTGCAGGGGCTTTGTGTTATAAGAGATTGTCAATTATTGAAAGTTGCTGTCGTCTATGCCTTTGTTGATCTCTACTGATTCTACATTGGCAGTAATTACCTGGCCCTGGTTGCTTATAGATACTTTGTATGGTATAAAGTATCCGTTACCAGCCTCTTTATAGTCACTGTATTCAACGGTGCCATTTTCAGCAGATGTTTGCTTAACGAGATAGCCGGTGTTTGCATCATAGTACTCTATGGTTTTAGCGCCGCTCTTGTCTGTAGCTTCTACTTTGTAAGCATCGCTGCCATTCACTTTATCCATTCCTTTCAAGTCACGTTTGATGCCATATTTCTCAGGAGTCAGCTCGCCGTAAATATCAGCATCTTGCTTCACCTGCTCCAGCATGTCGCCGCTCAGGGGCATTTTCTGGCCATTACCTTCCATATAGCCGGTAGTACCGTCAAACACCTGCTTGCTCAGCACCATGCCCATACCTTCAACTATCTGTGCAGATTTGGCAGGAGCTTCTTTCATCTCAGTTATCTTGATGGGGATTTCCTGGCCGGCTACTGAAACAGCACCCGTGCTCACCGTTTTGATATCTTTGATAGATTTGATAGCCTTTTCTCCGCCTATGGCTTTAATGTAGTTTTTGTACACTTCGTCGGCAGTAATGCCAGCCGGCGCCGTTGCAACCACTGCGTCCTGCATTACATTGCCATAGTTATCGTAATAGGTGATTTTACCATCGGCGTCAAAACGCTTCAGTTTATCAGCTACATCGCTTTTGCTGCCTACCACTATTATGTGTGCTGCAGTGGGATTGATGTACTTACGCGATACTTCCTGTACGTCTTTGCTGGTTACCGCAGCCAGGTTTTTCAGGTAGTTCGTATAATAGTCTTTGGGCATGTTGAAACGCTCTATGTTGATAGCGTATTGAGCTACCGTCTGTGGGTTTTCCAATCCTATAGCAAATCCGCCTGACATGTAGGTTATCTGGTCTTGCAGTGCCTGCTCAGATATACCTTCGTCGCGCATGCGTTTCATTTCGTTCAGTATCTCAGCTACTGAGCTATCTGTAACGGCATTGCGGCATTTAGCGTATGCAGTGAAGTTACCTTCCAGTTCGTCCTGCGATATAGAAGAGTAAGAACCATAAGTCCAGGCATGTGTTTCACGCAGATTCAGGAACAGGCGGCCCATAGAACCACCACCCAATATTGCGTTAGCCACTTTTGCTTTTACTACATCAGGATGGCCGGGCAGCAGGTCTATCGGGTAAGTAATGTTAATAACACTTTGTACTGATTCCTCGCGGGGCACCAGGGCTACATGTGTAGCGGCCGGCGCTTTAGGATCGGGGTATTTCGCTTTAGGCACGTCTGCCTTTTTCCAATTGCCGAAGTATTTCTCTACCAGGGGCTTTGCCTCTTTTAATGTAATGTCACCTACAATGGCCATATAAGCCACGTTGGGGCGGTAGTAAGTATTGTAGTATTTATTGCATTGAGCGAGTGTTACGTTCTTCACCGTTTCTTCGTTGGCTATTTCACCGTAAGGGTGGTTTTTGCCATAGTTAATAACGGATGTCACGTTCTCCAGCATCTGGTCGGGCTCGTTTTTAGCGGCCTGCAGACCTGACAGCATGCGCTTGCGTATTTTCTCCACTTCTTCTTCCTGGAAATTGGCATTCATAGCGATGTCTGCCATCAGTTCCAGCAGTTTCTCATTGTGCTTTTTCAGGCTCTGGCCATACATGCTGCGGGCGCTGGCGCTGAGGCGTGCGCCTATGAAATCGATTTGTTTATTCAGTTCGTCTTTGCTGCGCGTTTTTGTACCGGCAGTCAACAGCTCAGACAGGAACTCACTGTAGCCCGCCATATCGCCTTCCAGTTCAGGATATACGTCAAACTGTATGCTGGCTGTTACCAATGGCAGTTTGTGATTTTCCACCACGAATACTTTCAGGCCGTTGGGCAGTACAAAACTTTCTGTTTTACCCAGTTGTATTTCGGGAGCAGGGCCGGGCTGCGGACGCTTGCTGCGGTCTAACTGTTGTGCGTATGTAGATACTGCCACAACTGTTGTTAGTATAAAGAGAGATAACTTTTTCATATCTTAAATTATGTATTGAAGCTGTTTTTTAATGATGTTTGATTAACCTTTCTTTTGTTCAGATTTTGGCAGGTAATACACCACCAGCCTGTTTTCTTTAGTAAAGTATTTATTAGCAACTCGCTTCAGGTCTTCTTTGGTCAGTTTAGTGTATCGCTCCAGCTCGGTGTTGATGAGGTCTGCATTGCCAAAATAAGTGTGGTAAGTAGCCAGGTTTTCCACCACACCTACTACACGTTGGTTCTGGCTTACGAAATCGTTCTCAGCCTGGTTCTTCAGCTTCTGGAACTCTTCGTCACTGATGTTGCCGGTTTTCACTTTTTCTATTTCGGCCAGCATGGCTTCTTCCAATACTTCAGGCTTTACACCCATGTTGGTGATACCATACATAAACGCCACACCCGGATCTTCGTTAGGTATCATAAATGCGCCTACAGCCAGGCCTTTCTGTTGGTTATCTACCAGTTCTTTCTGGAAGCGTGAGCTTTGGCCTTGGGATAACATTTGTGTCAGCAGCGACAGTGCGTACCAGTCGTCCGTACCCATTTCAGGTGTGTGGTACGCTATTACTACGGCAGGCAGTTGTACATTGTCGTAAAACTCAACGCGCTTTTCTTCGGTTTGCTTAGGCTCTACTTCTGTAGGGCGGGGTACAGGCTTGGTACCTTTAGGTATATCGCCGAAGTATTTAGCGATCATAGCCTTGGTTTCCTTGATATCAATATCACCGCCTATGGCCAGGGTTGCGTTGTTGGGTACATAGAATGTTTTGTAGAATTCCATGAACTCGCTGATCTTAGCCTGGTCGATATACTGCTCCTTACCTATGGGCGACCAGCGGTATGGGTGCTTGGTATATGCATTCTCATATACAACGTTCAGTATTTGACCGTAAGGTGTATTGTCGTAGCGCTGTTTCTTTTCTTCCTTCACTACTTTACGCTGTGTTTCCACACCTGTTTCATCTATTTTGGCCTGGAACATACGCTCAGACTCCATCCACAGGGCCAGTTCCAGCTGGTTAGAAGGCAGTACTTCATAATAAAAGGTACGGTCCTGCGAGGTGTTGGCGTTGATCTGTCCGCCGGCACTCTGTACCAGTTTCATAAATTCGCCACGCTCAATGTTCTCGCTACCCTCAAACAACAGGTGCTCAAAGAAGTGTGCGAAACCTGTGCGCTCCGGGTCTTCATTTTTAGAACCAACATGGTACATAACAGATACTGCTACTATAGGAGTAGAGTGGTCTTCATGCAGGATAACGTGCAAGCCGTTAGGCAAGTCGTATTCTGTAAACTTGATGTTGCCTTTTGCATCGGCGTCTTGTGCCAGCATGCCTGCGCCTATCAAAAGCGGGAAAAAAGCTTTTAGCCTCATAGATATAGTATTATTAGATTTTGATTGCAAAAATAACGTTTCATGTTGTATAGCAGTCAGTTAATAGTTCGTAACAAAAATAAAATCCCCCGAAATCTAACCTCGTTTATGCATTTTTGCACAAATTTCAGGAATGATAAACACTGTTTTGTTTGATATGGATGGCCTGCTGCTGGATACAGAACCGCTATGGGGTGAGTGTATGCTGCGCATAGCCGGCACCCACAAGATACCCATTACTGCTGACAAATTCAAAGAAACGACCGGCCTGCGCATATATGAAGTGACTGACTATTGGGCTTATAAATACCCGTGGCAGGGCAGCACCAGCCAACAGGTGGCCGATGAGATATTGGACGACATTATATATTGCTCAAAAGAACGGGGCAAAGTGCTGCCCGGGGTAGTACAATCGCTGGAATTGCTGAAAACTAATAACTATAAAGTAGGATTGGCGTCGTCGTCGCCCATGCGCATGATTGATGAACTGGTAACACATTTTGGACTCAAGGATTATTTTGATGTAATTACGTCTGCCGATGCAGTAGAGTTGGGCAAGCCACACCCCGCAGTTTTTTTGCATGCTGCCCGTGAGCTGGGTGCAAATCCTCTGCAGAGTGTTGTCCTCGAAGATTCGCTGAACGGGCTGCTGGCGGGTAAGGCCGCCAGGATGAAAGTGATTATTGTACCCGATGTGCTGCACTACCACAAGCCGGAATTTGTATTGGCAGATGCTAAACTGACCAGCATGGAGGAGTTTGACCTGGAATTGCTGAAGGTTTTATAAAAAA
>DATCSV010000474.1:0-14962 GCA_036568285.1 Flavipsychrobacter sp.
TCACCTCTTCCCATTCCGAACAGAGAAGTTAAGCCTCCCATGGCCGATGGTACTGCATCAGCGGGAGAGTAGGTAGCCGCCATATTTATTGAAAATCCCCCAACATTCTTTGTTGGGGGATTTTTGCTTTTGGGATGGTCCAACTCTTCACTCCAGGTAATTATCCGGATAGAACAGAGTAGCAACAATAAAGGCCCGGAGATACGGGCCCAATTGTACAATATGCGTTCTATGGCTATATAGCTATAGAGTAATTACTTCTTTTTCCTCCAGTCCTTATAGCTGCTTTGCTTAGGCTTATTTGTAGCAGGTTTTTTAGGTTCTTTTACCTTCTTAGGTGTCTCCGGCTTAACGGTTTTGGCAACATCTTTTTTCTTAGGTATATATTGCTTTATAGATGCTTCTTCTGTCTTCGATGATGAAGCTATCATCTTATTGAGGTCCTCAACCTCCTGGGGGTTAAGCAGCCGCCACTTCCCAACAGGTAGGTTCGCCAGCTTTACATTCATGATGCGTACCCTTGTCAGGGTTACCACCTTATAATCCAGGTGTTGACACATACGCCTTATCTGCCGGTTCATGCCTTGGGTTAGTATAATACGGAACTTTCTGTTCCCCTCTTGCCGCACAAAGCACTTGCGTGTCTTTTTTCCGAGTATGGGCACACCTTCACCCATTTGCTTTATGAAATCGGGTGTAACAGCCTTGTTTACTGTTACTATATACTCCTTCTCATGAAAGTTGCCCGCTCTTAGTATCTTGTTTACAATATCGCCATCGTTCGTTAGCAGTATCAGGCCATCAGAATCTTTGTCCAGTCTTCCTACCGGGAATATTCTTTTGGGATAATTGATATAACTAATAATATTGGTTCTGTCCTTCAGGTCGGTGGTAGAGGTAATGCCCACCGGTTTGTTGAAGGCCATATAGATGGTCTGGTTTTTTTTCTTCGTCTTCAGGACCTCTCCATCTATAGCCACTGTATCTTCAGGAGACACCCGTGTAGCAGGGTAGGCCGGCTCATTGTTTACGCTTACCCGGCCCTGTTCAATAAGTTTATCAGCCTCACGGCGCGAACAAAACCCCGTAGAGCTGATAAACTTATTAAGGCTGATTAAATCATTGTCGTTTGAGAATTCCCCCATATGTTATTTGGCCTTGCGGAATAAATAGCGTGTGATAAATAGACCGCCGGAACTGCTACCTTCAGATGTTTGCGCATGAGAGCCGGTAGAAACGCTTACCAATTCCCAACCATCATTGCTATATGCATTGATGCGCTCAACAATAGACTGGTCGTTAGTGGCGATGTTTTTAAAATTGAGACCCACCATGCTATAGAAGTTTTTCAGATCTTTTTCTAATAGCTGGCCATTATTATCGGTGGTAAGTATGCGTGAGCGTCCCAATCCGCCTGGTATTACCGACTCAATAGTCGAAAACTGGAAGTATTGATACGTTACGCCCTGTGTTTGTTCAGGGCTAGGCCTGAATGAAAATCCGGCAATAACTATCAGGGCCGTAAATGCTGCTACCGAAAGTGTTTTGATTGTTTCTTTCATTTTGCTTACTGCTTTATGTTTTTGTAATGGTTAAAAACTTCTTCCTTCGCGTTTCCATCGGGCATATTGCCTGGTTTTAGAGTACTTCACCATATTTTCCATAGAAGACAGTTTACACACTAAAAACCCCCAGTAGCCATCCAGGAAACCGAGCTTAATTATATAATCTTTAACGAATTTCCACTTAGGCCCCAGCCATATCTTTAGTATGCTGCAGTCCTGCCCTTTATTTGCTTTTTGCCTGGCAGCAATATCACTGTATTTTTCTATTTTTTTCAGGTGTTCAGATATAGTACTGTAGCTGTAGTGCAACAGGTTACCCTTTAGCCTGGCGGGTTTGTCATTATCGTTGTGCAATGTCCAACGGTCGTGAGGATTTTCCCCTCTCCACATACCAGCATTCCGGTTATACAAGCGTATTTTCCTGTCAGGGTACCATGCACCGTGTCTTATCCAGTGCCCGCAATAATTATTCAAACGGTTGAAGTGAAAGGCATGGGCGGCCGGCTTCGTTTTCACTTTCTTTATTTCTTCTGCCAGTTCGTCGCTCAGCTCCTCATCAGCGTCAATAGACAGCACCCAATCATGTTTTGCTTGTTCTGTTGCGAAGTTTTTCTGCTCTAAATGGCCCAGGAAAGACTGCAGCACTATATTAGCACCCAGCGCTTCTGCTATGGCTATGGTATTATCAACAGAATGGCTGTCTACAACTAGTATTTCGTCTGCCACGCCCTGTACCGACCTGATGCAACGTTCTATATTCTTTTCTTCATTTAGTGTTATTATTACTACACTAAGCGCTATCATGAGCAGAAATTAAAAAACCCGGCAATTACCGGGTTGTAAAAATAGTATTTATGATTGTGATTAAGACAAAAGTTGTTGCCTGAGCAGGAACTCCAATTGAGAATTGGTAACACCCAGCTTTTCTGTCAACTCCTTTTCGTCCTTTCTTAGTTTATATATATCATACGCCCGTTGTATGGTCATATCCAGTTCTTCCTCGTTCCACGGTTTGGTCAGGTAGTGAAATATCTTGCCCTTGTTTACCGCGTCTATCACCGCGTTAAGGTCTGCATATCCGGTCAGCAGTATCCGCATGGGGTCGGGGTGTTTATCCAATATCGACTCAAGAAGTTGTACGCCGGTCATATTGGGCATACGCTGATCGGTAATGATAATATCAATAGGCTCAGAATCCATGATTTTTATGGCTTCTTCACCACTAATAGCTGTAAATACCTTATATTTTATACGAAAAGTAGCCTTGAAGGACATAAGATTATGTTCCTCGTCATCTACGTATAACACGTTAATCTTTTCAATTTTTCCGTCTCCCATTATAATGCAATTATTAGCTTTACATTTGCACCAACTACAAAATAGATAAAAATAGATACAAAATATAATTTTTACTATTTTTTCTCGGATAGCAGTTTAAAACCTTGTTTGTGAATGTGTTAACACTCCGTTTGTTATGACAAATAATAATGATGCTCTCAAAAATACTAAAGATTTTGCAACAGTGTATCAGCCGGTTATCTACCGTTTAAATAATAATGCGGATAGGCTCCTTTTTGATGAGTTAATAGAATCGGGTAAGCCTGAAATATGCGATGAGTTAGATGGCCAACTTCGCGAATTGGTTAAAATACTCAATCCCAAAATCAAGATAAAGGACCATGAGTATCCGGAAATGGTAAGAGAATATCTTGACGGAAGGGATGCCTATGAATACGGCGCCTGGGTTTACTACCCCTGGTCAGGGAGGTTGCTGCACCTGCTGGATGAAGAAGAGTTTATAGAAGTACGTACCAACCGTAACAGGTACAAGCTTACTAAGGAGGAACAAAGCTACCTGCGTAACAAAAAGATTGGTATCATAGGTCTTTCTGTCGGGCAATCCATAGCATTGACAATGGCGATGGAGCGGATTTGCGGTGAGCTTAGGCTTGCTGACTTCGATACAGTTGAATTAAGCAATCTGAATAGGATAAGGACAGGCCTGCACAACCTCGGCCTGCATAAAACCATATTGGCTGCAAGAGAAATTCTGGAAATAGACCCCTACCTGAATGTAAAAGTGTTCAGCGAAGGTATTACGCCTGATAATATTGATGCATTTTTTACAGGAGATGGAAAAATAGATCTATTGGTAGAAGTCTGTGATGGTTTGGATATAAAAATACAGAGCAGGTTTAAAGCGAGGGAGCTGAAAGTACCGGTGCTAATGGATACCAACGACAAGGGGATGTTGGATGTAGAGCGTTTTGACCTGGAACCCGACAGACCTATTTTACATGGCTTAGCCGGTGATCTGAACCCGGACACCATCAAAGATCTAACCAACGAGCAGAAGATACCATATATATTAAAGATGGTTGGGGCTGATACAATTTCTACCCGCCTCAAAGCTTCCATGATGGAGGTAGAGCAGTCTATCAATACCTGGCCGCAGCTGGCATCATCTGTAGTGCTGGGTGGGGCGCTTACTACAGATACTGCCCGTAGGATATTACTCGATCAGTTTCACGAGTCGGGGCGATATTATATAGACTTTGATGAACTCGTGGCAGACAAGCAGGAGGCTGACACAACAAGTGCCAAATTACCGGGCAATCCCCACAAGCCCCTGGAGTTACCGGATATAAAGGAGATAGCCTACCGCTACCTGGCCACAGCCGGAAATGTTGCTTACACTCCATCTGATACAGAACTGGATAAGATTATGGATGCGGCGGTAGCTGCCCCGTCCGCGGGTAATAATCAGCCCTGGAAATGGTTTTATAAAGATGGATGGTTATTGCTGTTGCACGATAAGCATCGGTCATGGTCCTGGGGAGATTTCAGGGAGATGGGTGCGCATATGGGTTTGGGCACCGCCATCGAAAACGTACATTTACAGGCATTGCTATTAGGCCTTGAAGACAAGGTACAGTTATTTCCTCTGAGGGATGAACCTCGGCTCATTGCTGCCATACGCTTTGGTCAGAATACAAATGCCGCAATAGGAGTAGAAAGGGAATTAGCGGAAAATATGTATTCGAGATGTACTAACAGAATGCTGGGCGAAAGGGAAGAGCTGCCTGTTGAATTATTTGAACAAATACAGTATCTTGTTACAGAAAGTAGTGGCATACGCCTGTTCTACACAGATAAAGCTGAAGAATTGGATGAGTTAGGTGTGATAATGGCTGCATGCGACCGCTTAAGGATGTTGCATCCGCAAGGGCATGAAGAGTTCTTTCATGAGGTGCGTTGGAACAGGGAGCATGCAGAGAAGACAAGAGATGGAATAGAACTGGCCGCTGTGGACATTACGCAAGGTGAGGCCGCAGGTTTCAGGGTGGGTAGCGATTGGAAGGCGATCTCACTGTTGTCTGATTGGGGAAAAGGGGATGCTTTCAGAAAGTACTCAGTAAAAACAATGAAAGCCGCGTCAGCTGCATTGCTTTTTGCAATACCCGAATTCCAACATGAAGCATTAATAAATGCGGGCAGAACAATACAGAGAGTGTGGATATATTTAAACACAAAAGGCGTAGCGGTACATCCGATGTTGTCGCCCGTTTTCTTTTTTAGCAGGTTAACTGTTGGAAAAGGTGAGGGACTACCTGAGTTTGCTAAGGCGGAACTCATGGAAATGGAAGGGGATTTTGAAAAGATCTTCCCTTTGAGGAATAACGATAAGAGAGAATATTCTGAAGTGTTCTTGATGAAACTGGCAAAGACGGATAAGGCGTCTGTCAAAGCATTGAGAATGCGTAAAAATGATATATTCTACAGGGAGTAATGTTAAGAATTCGGGTATTCAGGGCAATAGATGACTTAGAATCATGTAAACGTTTTGCAGAAGGACATGCTAACGTTTTACGGGACTATGGCGTAACGAAGGTGACTTCTTCAAAGAACGATTGGTTTTACAATCCGGATGTATATGTGGCCATTGTAGAAACAGAGAACGGAGATGAGGTAGTTGGTGGGGAAAGGATACATATGGTGAACAAGCAATTTCCCTTACCAATTGAGGAGGCGATTGCTATTGTGGAGAAGAAGATATATGACCTGGTAGCCAGATATGCAGACAACAAGAGAACAGGTGAGCTTTGCGGGCTGTGGAATGCAAAGGCAATTGCGGGCAGGGGAGTGAGTATATTGCTGACGAAACTGGGGGTAGCGCTTGCACACAGGCTCAGGATGGATAGCTTGTTTGTATTGTGCGCTCCGTATACTGTGTCCATGTGCCAGGCTGCCGGTTTTGAGATAGAAACATCTATCGGTAATAATGGTACGTTTATCTATCCGAAATTAGATCTTGTAGCCACATCGCTTGTAGTAAAAGATATGGAACACTTGAGCACTGCTGATGCCAGGTTTAGAAAAGAAATACTATCTTATATTGAGAATCCGGCGAGCAAAACATTAGTTTTGGGTGAGAAAGGTGAAACAGAAGTAACATATAATATATTATTGCCTAATACGGAAAACCAGTAATGAAACGATATTATTTCCCTGTTTTTGTTGTTGTCTTATTTGTAGCCGGCATCTTTAACTGTGAAGCTCAGCAGGGTATTTCCGAAGAAATAGTTATTACAAATCCAGCGGCGCCTACCCTGTATGGCGAACATATTTCATTTTACATAGACTCATCTGCTACAAAGTCATTTGACGAGGTGCTGCAAACTGATGATTTTATTCCGTCAAATTCTCGTGTGCCCAACTTGGGCGTTACTGATGCTGTCATCTGGCTAAAAATTAACCTCCTGAACTATTCACGCTTTGATGATCTTGTACTTGAGGTGGAAAATCCATTGCTAGATAAGGTTAGCTTTTATCACCCTGATGGGAAAGGCGGCTATCAGGCTAAAGAAATCAGTAAAAACAAACCTTTCACAGATAGGGGGAACCCCAGCCAGAATTACCGGTTTGAATTCAGAAATGTAGATAGCAGCGGCACTACGGCATTTTTACGTATAGAGAGCAACACACAGTTGCTGATACCGGTAAAAATAGGCAGCCCTGAGAAGGTGGCGAATGCTAATCTTAACCGGGATATGTTGAGTGGTATGTACTTCGGTATAATGTTAGTGATGTTATTGTACAATTTATTCGTGTTGTTAAGTACAAAAGACAAAAGCTATTTTTACTACATACTCTATATCTTCAGCGTAGCGCTCGTACAGTTAAATATTACCGGCCTGGGGTTTAAGTATTTGTGGCCTCACCAGCCGGGGTTCGAAAAATTTAGTGTTTTCCTGTTCCCTTCCTTCACGGCTTTTGCTTCTATAGCCTTTATCAGGCAGTTTCTGAATACAAAAGAGTTCACGCCAAGGCTGCATAAGGGTTTTTGGGTGTTTGTTGTGGCATATTGCATCACTATTGGCAACGCTATCTTTGGCAGCAAGCACTTGAGTTATAATTTACTGAATGTTAACGCGCTGCCTTTGTCCCTGTACATGATAGGCATAGCGGCCTATATACGGGCGAAATATAAGTACAGGCCGGCATCCTTCTTCCTGGTAGCATGGTCAGTATTTCTGGTAAGCATTATCCTTTTTGTAATGAAGGACGTCGGTGTATTGCCATATAATTTGTTGACCGTATCTGTTATACAAATAGGATCTGCTTTCGTTGTGGTATTACTGTCAATAGCCCTGGCCGACAAGATAAATATCTATAAAAAGGAAAAAGAAGAGTCCCAGGCGCAGGCGCTGACAGCACTGGAAGAAAATGCGCGCATCATAAGAGAGCAAAACGTTATACTTGAAACCAAGGTGACCGAGCGTACAGTTGAACTACAGCAGTCTAACGAAGAACTAAATAAGACGCTGAAAGAACTGAAAGAAGCAGAAACCCAGTTGGTAGAGTCAGAAAAGATGGCATCCCTCGGTCAGCTAACCGCAGGTATAGCGCACGAGATAAACAATCCTATCAACTTTGTTACATCCAATGTAAAGCCGCTCAAGCGCGATGTGGATATGATTATAGGTATGTTGAACAGCGTAGAAGAGATCTCTATGTCTGAGGCCAGTACTGACGAAAAGAAACAACAAATTAAGGCGCTGAAAGAAGACCTTGACTATGACTACCTGAAAGAAGAGATTAGTTATCTCTTGAACGGTATTACCGAGGGCTCCAACCGTACCGCTGAAATAGTAAAAGGGCTCAGGGTGTTTTCAAGGCTCGACGAAGATGATCTTAAACTGGCGGACATCAATGAAGGAATGAACTCTACCTTGGTGATTGTAAGGAACACTCTCGGATCTAATATTGATATCATCACAAATTATGGCAACTTGCCGCTTGTGGAGTGTTACCCCGGCAAGCTCAACCAGGTTTTCCTGAACATCGTCAGCAACGGCTTGCAGGCGATACGCTCAAAATATAAAGATGAGAAGGGAGGTCAACTGACAATAACCACGTCTGTAGCAGAAGATAACAGTGTACGAATAAGCATAAAAGACAATGGTACAGGCATGGATGAAAATACTAAGAAAAAAGTGTTCGAACCATTCTTTACAACCAAAGATGTAGGGGAGGGAACAGGCCTGGGTATGTCTATCGTGTATAATACCATCAATAAGCATAATGGGAAGATAGAGTTTGAATCAACACTGGGAGAGGGAACAGAGTTTATTATTACATTGCCGGTTAAATTAGTTAATGTTCAAATAGAGGAGCAAGTTGGACAGCAGTAAAAAAATTAAGGTATTATATATAGACGATGAGCCTAACAACCTGGTGAGCTTCAAAGCATCATTCCGGTTTGATTATACCATCTTTATAGCTAACAATACCACCGAAGCACTTCAGAGATTAGAAGAAAACCCAGACATAAGCGTCATCCTCAGCGACCAGAAGATGCCGGGTATGACAGGAGTGGAGTTCTTTGAAGATATCAGGACGAAGTACCCTAACCCTGTCAGGATATTGATAACTGGTTATGCGGATATAGATTCTGTGATCAATGCTATTAACCGCGGTCACGTGTTCAGGTATATTAAAAAGCCATGGACCGACGTTGATGTGCAATCTGCGATTGATGAAGCGTATAAATTTTACGTCACCACATCTATGCTCACATTAAAAAATGAAGAGCTGCAGAAGGCATACGAGGAGCTGGATAAGTTCGCATACAGTGCTACGCATGATATGCGGGGGCCGATACTCAGTGTTTTGGGCATAATAGATCTTACCAAGAATGCTGAAGAAATGAGTGAGGTTAAGGAAATGGTTGGTATGATGGAGAATGCCATGCTAAAACTGGATAATTACATACAGAACCTGCATGACCATTATAGCATACGACGTGGTGAATTGAATATTACTGATATTGATTTTGAAGATGTCATGAAGGATATGAGCGATTTGTATGACATCAGCAGCCGTGTGAAGAATGTGAAGTTTGAAAAGTCTGTGCAACAGAACGGCAAATTTAGGGGCGACGACATTTCCATTAAAATAATCGCTAACAATTTACTGTCCAATGCTTTTAAATATCAAAAGAAAGAAGGTGATGACAGAACGGTTTCGTTCTCTATCAAGGTTGAAAACAACACCGCGGTAATAACAGTTGAAGACAATGGGATAGGAATTCCGGAGAAGAATATGAATGACGTGTTTACTATGTTCTTCCGTGGAGCAAATGATGAAATAGGGTCCGGTTTCGGACTGTACAATGTAAAGGATGCGCTGAATAAGATAAACGGCAAAATAGAGGTTACATCTACAGAAAATGTAGGGTCGAAATTTATAGTAACAATACCAAGTAAATAATAAAGATGAGCGAAGGCAAAATGAACTTTATAGTTATAGACGACAGCAAACTTGATTGCTTTATTGCTGAGAAAATTATACTCAACAGCGGAAAGTGCGAGTCTGTAAAAGTATTTCAACAGGCAGTACAGGCATTAGAGTATATCCAGGCTGCAGCCACTTCTCAGTCTACCACGGTGGTATTTGTAGATATCCAGATGCCGGTAATGAATGGATTTGAATTTGTTGAAAATTTCGAAAAGCTCTCTGATGAACTGAAAAAGAATTACCACATATACATGCTGTCTTCATCCATTAATGAGAATGATATTGCCCGTGTTAAAGGATACCCTTCTGTAAAACACTTCCTCAACAAGCCGCTCACAAATAACACGATTCAGTCTGTATTAGAAGAGTACAATCCCTGATTACTTTACAGGCTCTACAGTATAGCCCTGGCCTCGCAGCAGGTTAATGAGGCCTTTTTCACCCCATAGGTGCCCGGCGCCCACGGCAAAGAATATGGAACGCTGGTCCATTCTTTCGGTCATACGGTCTATCCATTTTTCGTTGCGCTCGTCGAGAAAGGCATCCAGGTTGTCTCCTTCTTCTTTTGATTTCATAATAAGATGGTGCAACTCTTCTATGTTTTGCCTGGTATATGCTTCTACCATCGCATTATAGTCAGACATTTCTTCAGACTGGCCTTTAGCTATGCGCACCAGCTCCTGTACAATACTATCTACAGGTACCTGGTCCAGTAGCCTTATTTGTTCGGCAGGTGTTTCCAAACCCGTTATTTCTTTCCCTTGCTCTTTAGCAGCTTCCGACAGCTTTACTTCATAGGAAACCACACTGTCGCAAATGGGGGAACTGGACGTCAACAAGGTCTGCAACACTATCGGCTTCATGGTGGCAAACATGGTGATATTTACCCCCAGGCTATCCCTGAAATATTTTTCTACAAGTTTGTACTCTTCCTCTGTAAAGTAGTCTTCCAGTTTTTTACCACTTTGTTCTATCATGGCCGATGCTACCTGCATCAGTATGGATGGGTCGTCCATATCCATCTCCATGCACACCTCTTTGGTTGCTTCGAAACTTTTTTTCATGGCCCTGGTCCATACATAATTGTCCTTGCATACTATATGTATCGTGCCAAACAAGTACGAAGGCTGTTGCATATCCTTGCCGCTTATCTTCCACAATAGAGATTTGTTCCGGCTGTCGTTATCCTGTGCCTGGGATAATAAGGTACATAGCAAAGCGCTTATGAGTACAAAAAGGTTCTTCATCCGTTAATGCTGGTGTTCGAAAATCAATGTTAACAATCCTACGCCCAACCCTGATAATATGGCCAGTATCTTTTTGCCTGTAAGCATATGGTGCTTAGTGCCACTTTCAAAAAATATGGTAGTGGATATATGGATAAACGCTCCCGCTACTATCGGTATCAACGAAATAACCAACTGGGCTATGAAATGGTAGCTCATACCTAATACATTAGCTATTATACCTGACATAGGGGTAATTAAGGAAAACAGTACAAGTGCAATAATGGTTTTGGGGACCGATTTTGTGATATTCATAATAAGGAAAGTCACTAATATCGCTTCAGGTATTTTATGTGCTGTTACCGCCATGTATAGGGCGGGTTCGGTTGCTTCCATCCTGTAATTGAAACCTAAAGGCAAGCCTTCCATAAACGCGTGGATGGATAATCCGAGCATAATGGACATGACCGGGACATGTTTATGCCCGTTATGTTCATGCACGTGCATATGCCCGTGTTCTATCCCATGTGTAAACCGTTGTATGAAAAGTTGTATGAAGAACCCTGCCAGCAGGAATAGCCCGGCCTTTGATCCTATCTCCTCAAAAGTTTCCGGGAGGAGGTGCAGCAGTGTCATACTTAACAGGAATGCACCTGAGAATGCCAGCATATACTGCATAGCATCATCATTCAGTTTTTTGATCCATAGTGGCAGGCTGCCTCCCAGGAATGTAAGCAGAAATAAAGTCAGGCTGTATGTAAATGACATCGGTGGCTATATAAATGCAATCTGCAAAAGTATAATGATTTTCTCACACAGCAGCGGTATTGTTTTGCGCCAGTATTAAATATGAGTAAAAAACCAACTTTTTCCGCTGTCTGTTTGTTGCTGTTTATTACCATATAAGTTATATTTAACTACACAATGGAATTTCTTGATTGGCATAACCTGATGGATGCCGGCCTGCTGCGGTCGGGCAAACTGCTGATAGCTCAGCCTTTCATGCAGGACGGCAACTTTGCCAGGTCCGTTGTGTTCTTATGTGAGTATAGCGAGGAGGGTTCTCTTGGTTTTGTGCTCAATCAGCCTACATCTGTAAATATTGGCGACCTGCTTCCCGAATTGCATTATCCCAGCCTGGTGGTCAATCACGGCGGCCCGGTACAATTGGATACACTGCATATGCTGCATCGTTTGCCCGATGCTATCGGCGGTATAGAAGTCAATAATGGCGTGTTCTGGGGCGGTTCTTTCGATGCGTTGCAGCTACAGGGCACCGTTGGTACGCTGGATAGCTCAAATGTAAGGTTGTTTGTAGGCTACGCAGGCTGGTCGCCCGGCCAGTTGGAAAATGAACTTAAAGAAGGGTCCTGGCTCATTGGCGATATTTCCCAGGAAGTGGTATTTGATACCCCACCCGAAGAGGTGTGGAAAGCTGCTATTCTCTCTCTCGGCAAAGAATATAAACCCCTGGCCAATATGCCCGTCGATCCGGGGCTAAACTGATAGCTGCCTGTTTCTACGCCGCAGTTTATTAACTTTGTAGTTTATAATTTTCATTTTTCATGGCTGCGAAAAAAATCCTTGTCGCATTTGTCGTTTTAATGTTGTCAGCTTGCTCCGGAACGCAACCGGCAGAAGACAAAGCTGCGGAAGGGACATATTTCTCAATTATAGAGTTTGCGCAGGACCAGTGGTATATGCACCAGGGCCAGCCGAGGAGTATATTGAAAAAAGTGTATTTCGATGGAAAGGTGGACAGCACATTCACCAACGCCTTTGAGGTAGACTGGGCTTCTGTATTAAAAGTGTTTTTCGAAACGGACATCAGCGACCCCAAATATATAGGGCAGTACGATTTCAGCGCTTTTGAAGAAAAGATTACTACATCAAAGGGCTTTTACTACGAAGCAAAAAATGAAAAGCTGTATACCCGCAGGGTGCACATCACATCCGACTATTTTAATGATAAAGTAAAATCCATTTATATAGAGGCTGAAAAGTCGGACAGGATGGGCACCAGGAACCTGAAACTGTATTACGAGCCCTTAAAGTCCATAAGTATTCATGAGTTAGAAACCTCTAAGACAGGCCAGAGAAAAGAGCTGAGGGTGGTGTATGAGTATCTGTAAAGAAGTGTAGATGACCAGGGAAGAATTTAACGACATAGCACCCACCATACCTCACCAGCCCGGCTGTTATAAATACTACGATACGCATGGCGAGTTGTTATATGTGGGCAAGGCCAAAGACCTGCGCAAGCGTGTTGGCTCGTATTTTAATAAGGCCGTAGCCAACTACAAGACCAGCCGCCTTGTCATGTCTATACACCGTATAGAATATACCATTACCAACAATGAACATGATGCTTTCCTGCTCGAGAATTCCCTGATCAAACACTACCAGCCACGCTTCAATATCGACCTAAAAGACGATAAAACTTACCCGTATATCGTCATCAAGAAAGAACCCTTTCCGCGGGTATTCATTACCCGCCGGCTCATCAACGATGGCTCTGAATACCTCGGCCCTTTTACCGGTGTAGCCCGTGTGCGCGAACTACTGGGGCTTATCAGGCTGTTGATACCTTTGCGCACCTGTAGCCTCAACCTGTCACCGGCCAATATTGCAAAGGGCAAATACAAGGTGTGCCTTGAGTACCATCTGGGCAATTGCAGCGGACCCTGCCAGGCATTGCAGTCAGGCGAAGATTATGCCCGCAACCTGCAGCAGGTACGCCATATACTCAAGGGCAACACAGGCGAGGTGATGAACTACCTGAGAGAGGAGATGCAGCGCTATGCTGGCGGGCTGGAGTTTGAAAAAGCGGAGATATACAAAAAGAAGATAGAAGACCTGCAACGCTATACCAGCAAATCGGCCGTCGCCAACCTGCGCCTTGGCGATGTGGATGTCATCAGTATCGTTAGCGAAGAAGAGCGTGCTTTTGTAAACTACATGATGGTGATAGACGGTGACATCATCTACACCAAAAACCTGCGCATAGAAAAGAAGCTGGACGAAACAGATGAAGAGATATTGTCTATCGCTTACGACAACCTGCGCAATACTTTCGATAGCGATACTAAAGAAGTGCTGGCCCCGGTTAAAATAGACCTGGCCGACGAAGAGGTAAAGCTGACCATACCCAAAATAGGGGATAAGAAAAAACTGCTGGAGCTCAGTGAGAAAAATGCGTTGGCTTATCGCGATGAAGCCAAACGCAAAGACACATTACTGCTGGGCGGTGCCTCTGCCGGTGGAAAGATGGAGGTATTGGAAGAATTGCAGGATGCACTACAGTTGCCCGACTTGCCGGTGCATATAGAATGTTTCGACAACTCCAATTTCCAGGGTGCCTACCCGGTGGCAGCAATGGTATGTTTTAAAAATGGTGTGCCCGCTAAAAAAGACTATCGCCATTATCATATAAAAACTGTTGAAGGCATCAACGACTTCGCATCTATGTCCGAAGTGGTTTACCGCCGGTACAAACGCCTGATGGACGAAGGACAATCCTTGCCGCAATTGGTAATTATAGATGGCGGCAAGGGCCAACTGGGCGCAGCTATGGAAAGCATAGAAAAGCTGGGCCTTACCGGCAGGATGACCGTAGTAGGACTGGCCAAGCGCGAAGAGTCCATTTTCTTCCCCGGCGATACCGACCCCCTGCAACTGTCCTACGATAGCTCCGCCCACCTGCTCATACGTTACATTCGCGACGAGGTGCACCGCTTCGGCATCACCTTCCACCGCGATACGCGTAGCAAGGGAACTTTTAAAAACGAACTGGAAGCCATAAAAGGCATAGGCGCCACCACAGCTACGCAACTGCTCAAAGAATTCCGCTCTGTAAAAAACATCAAAACCCTCACAGAGCGAGAACTCACCCGTGTAGTAGGGCAGAAGAAAGCCCGCATAGTCTGGGCGTATTTCAATGAGCAGGGCGGGGCAGCGCCTGATGCTTAAAGGTCAGCCCGATTACTAACACTGTGATTTTTTGTGGTGGAATGCTGTTGTATCGGGCTCTATAGATTTTAAAAAATGTTTCGTATATATATCTGTGATGTGTTATCTTTATGTAAACCTAAACAGAATCGCAATGTTAATTACTAACATGCATATCAACCATGATCCTATTTTCAGGTCACATCTTCCGCAGCAGGCTTTTAAATTACTATAAGGGGTAGCCAATCCCGGTGCTAAAGCTATTGCGGTAGATATCTTCTGGATAATTTCTGTTAAGCGGTCTTATTGTTAATTTTTTAAGATGCAATATGCAAGCTGCGCCAACCGATGTTATCAAGGTTCTTATTGTTGATGACGAACAACAAGCCAGGGAAAACCTTGTGTCAATTCTTGAAGATAGCA
>DATCSV010000475.1:0-7464 GCA_036568285.1 Flavipsychrobacter sp.
CGGTGCAAACAATACAAGGCAGGCAATGGCAAGGTGGGAATTTAATGGACTTTACTATTTCAGGCACAGGTGGGTTTGATTTTGACAAAGGCCAATATCATATTACATACGCCACCATCTTTGACGATGGCGGTACACTGGTTACTAACAAGTACACCCTTATAGGTGCGTTAAATATGTAAAGATCTCGTTCCTAAATACTTTTCAGCGCCGCATTTCTGCGGCGCTGTTTTTATTTACCCTCTATCATCTTCTTCAATTGCTCTGCGTTCTCCAGCGCATGCCCTTCGGCTGTGTTATTAAAATACGCCCATACGGCGTGCCCATCTTTTGTCCATGCCTTGCATTTATCTGCCCATTGTTCCATTTGCTTTTCCGTGTATAACGACGCATACAGCTTACCAGGCCCATGAAATCGGATGTACACATTTTTCGCCGTCACCATTTCCAAATAATGTGCTGGCGTTGATCTCAAGGTATCAAAGAACTTAGCATAGTAGTCCTGCCATTGGGTAGGCTTAATATCATAGGGGTAAAAGATACCCTTCCATTCTTTGTAGCTCCAGCCCAATAATCCCACATGAGCTTTCATGTTAGTGCCGGCAAAAAAATCAAGCCAAACAAAACCCCGGCCCAAAATGGCCGGGGCGTAATAATCAAATGTAAACCCTCTTATCCGCTGATTTTAGCCAGTTTCAATATCTGTCCGTCAGGTTTCAACTCGTACAAGAGCATGCCGCCCTGCACCATGCATATCAGCATATCGTTGTACGGTATTACATCGTAGTATGTGTCGTCGTAGTAGCGCTTTTTCAGTGACGGATAAAAGCGATTGCTGATATCGTAAATGGCCAACCCGTTGCTGCCCTGGCATACAAACAGCGTATTACCCGACATGCCGAGTCCCCATGGGCTGTCCATATTAATGACATTCCGTTGAGAGGGGCTGAGTACGTTCTTTACATCGTATATAAACATAGCGTTAGTAGTACCACCACAGCTATTGCCGCTGCGTACCGTTACATAGGCTACTGTATCGTTGGCCACCACGGGGTCGCAGGCGCGTACGTGGCTGGCTGTGCCCAGTTTGTCAGGGTGACCGGCGTCGGATATGGAGTATACGTACATAGCATCCTGCGAGCCGATAAACAGTTTGTCTTTGTAGCTGTAAATGGTTTCAATATCCGCTCCTATTAACTGCGTGCTGGTCAGTTTGGGTGACGAAGGATTAGCCAGCGAGTATGTATGCAGCTTCATATCGTCTACAACATACAGATGTTTTTGTGCTATAGTAAAACGCGCCAGCGAACCACCCTGTCCGGTGCCGGGGTTGTTGTCAAAACCTGATGAGCTGGGCGATGTAGACTGGTTGGCTTTGTCGCAGGATACCGAAAAAGCTGTCAACAGTATAAAAGCTATATATTTTAATGACTTCATGACTTGTAATTTTTTGAGGGTTAATTTTTCCTGCACACAGGGTTATGTAATGTTTTCAATTCCCAACCTACTACCACACCTTTCGAATCATCCACACATTCAAACCAACCCGTAGCAGGCGGCAGCTCTGGGTCTACCAGGTGGAACATACCTGTTACCCTGTCAATTACCTGTACATTGTTGATGTCTGCTATGTCCAGTACTATCAGGTCGTTCATATGGTTAGTGTACAGGTAGTTGTCCATGATAGAAATTTCCTGCGCGCCGATGACATGCAGAAATTTTATTTTCTCCGGATTTTTGCCATCGTTGATGTTGATGACGTGGACACCCTTACCTACCTCAACCTGGTAAAGCATATTTCCTTTTATATAGATCTTACCGCCTTTTTCAATGGGCCTTACATTAGTGGCGGTTATTTTGCCGGCATCTTCGGCTGAAGCATAAACGGGGGCGTATCCTTCCACTTCACTCGGAGATGGTTCGGGCCGGGGGCGGGGGTTGGTACCAAAGGGGTCGCAGGCGGCGAGCATCAGCAACAATGGCATTGCCGCCCATTGTACAGATAGTATTCTTTTCTTCATAAAAAAGGGTTTTAAAAACAGACTGATTTTATCTCAACTTACCCATATGCAAATAGTGTGCTAAACTTTTCAACTTTAGCTAAGAATTAATATTCCGGTAATGTCAGCCACCAGATACATAGTTATTTACTTTATTTAATTTTGGTATTCAAAAGTCCTATTTTTGCGAACAACAGTGGTTTTTTTACGGGTTTTTCAGCTAAAAAGCGTAGTTTTTCACTGTCATTATCAACTAATAATTTAATTTTTTATATATACCCGCTATGGGCTTATTTAATTTTCTCACCCAGGAAATTGCGATTGACCTGGGCACGGCCAATACATTGATTATCCATAACGAACAGGTAGTGGTGGACGAGCCATCTATCGTAGCTATAGACCGTACTACTAATAAAATAGTAGCAGTAGGGAAGAAGGCGATGATGATGCACGAAAAGACGCACGAAAACCTGAAAACCATACGCCCGCTGAAGGATGGTGTAATAGCCGACTTTAACGCTGCAGAAGGTATGCTGCGCGAAATGATAAAGCTGGTACACCCTAAAAAGAAACCCTGGTTTCCGCCCAGCTGGAAGATGGTGATATGCATACCGTCGAGCATTACCGAAGTAGAGAAGCGTGCCGTGCGCGACTCGGCCGAGCAGGCAGGCGCCAAAGAGGTGTATATGATACACGAGCCTATGGCCGCCGCACTGGGTATAGGCATAGACGTGGAGGAACCCACGGGTAACATGATAATAGACATAGGTGGTGGTACTACGGGTATATCTGTAATAGCATTGGCGGGTATCGTGTGCGACCAGTCGATACGTATAGCGGGTGATGAATTTACCGCCGATATTATGGAGGCCATGCGCAGGTACCACAGCCTGATGATAGGCGAGCGTACTGCAGAGCAGATAAAGATACATGTGGGCTCGGCACTGAAAGAGCTGGACACCCCACCCGATGATATAGCCGTAAACGGGCGCGACCTGGTGACGGGTATCCCCAAGCAAATAATGGTATCGTACCAGGAAGTGGCGGAAGCGCTGGACAAATCCATCTTCAAAATAGAAGAAGCGATACTGAAAGCGCTGGAAAGCACACCACCCGAGCTGGCGGCAGATATATACCGCAGAGGGCTGTACCTGACAGGCGGCGGCGCACTGCTGCGCGGACTGGACAAGCGTATATCGCAAAAGATAAAGCTGCCCGTACATGTAGCCGACGACCCGCTGCGCGCAGTGGTACGCGGCACAGGCATGGCGCTGAAGCATATTTCGCGGATGCCGTTCTTAATGAAATAAGAACTGTAATTAGTAACTTGGTAAGCGATGCTGTGTACCGGTATCAAATACACTAAAGAGCAGTAAAGGGCGTGCGCAATTTTATCCTCTTCATACGCAGGTTTTTCAATCTCATACTCTTCCTCTTGCTGGAAGGGATATGTATTGTGCTGATAGCGCGTACTGATACTATGCAGGGCAACGACATCATGAGCTCGGCCAATATGATGATAGGCGGCATGTACAAACAGCGTAATGATGTAGCCTATTACTTTGCCCTGAGGCGAATGAACGACAGCCTGGTGCTGGAGAACGCAGAGCTGAGGGAACAACTGACGGCCCGCAACGAAACAGATGTATTGTACGATTCTGCCGCCACAGTAGCCATCACATTTACAGACAGTGGTAAGGCAGTAAAATACGCCGACTACGCCTACCGTACCGCACGCGTTATCAACAACTCTGTAGGCGCGGTAAACAACTACATAACGCTGAACAGGGGCGAACTGGACGGCGTGAAAAAAGATATGGCCGTGATATCTGCCAATGGCGCCGTGGGCCGTATAGTGAATACTTCTGCTCATTTTTCTACCGCTATATCTGTATTGAGTAAGAAGCAACAAGTAAGTGCCAAGCTGAAAGACGGAACAGTGGGGTATGTATCGTGGGGAGGCAAAGACCCGTCGCAACTGATGATGCGCGATGTGCCCAACCAGATAAAAGTGCGTAAGAACGATACGGTATTCACTACGGAGTATTCGTTCTTCCCCGCCAACGTGCCAATAGGTATCGTGTACAAAACCACATTGATAAAAAGTAAAAACCTGCAGGTATTGTACCTGCGCCCGACGGTCAACTTCCGCAACCTGCAATATGTGTACGTAGTGGAAAACAAGATGGCTGCTGAAAGGCGCAGGCTGGAAGAAGCTGCAAAGAAAGATGATGATAAATGACCACGCTGATTAAAAATATCATCCGTTTTATTGTCATACTGCTGGTGCAGGTGCTGATACTGAACAAGGTAACCCTGCAATGGTGGGCGCAGCCCTCGGGTTTCCCTGTTTTTATTCCTTACCTGTACCCGCTGTTTATACTGCTGCTGCCTTTTGAAACGCCTGTAGTGCTGCTGCTGCTGGCCGGCTTCCTGTGCGGTTTTTCGGTTGATGCCTTTATGAATACAGCAGGTATACATGCCTTTGCTACGGTGCTCATAGCTTACTTCCGCATCAATGTGCTGAACGCGCTGATGCCCAAAAACCTGACCGAGTATGCGGGACAAACGCCGTCGGTAAAGAATATGGGTTGGCTGCCGTTTATTGTATATGTGTCTTTTCTTATAGTGCTGCACCATGCGGCTTTCTTTACTATCGAACTGTGGAGCCTGTCGAACATAGGCTACCTGCTGCTGAAGATTTTCGCCTCAGCTTCTACATCGGTACTGCTCATCATAGCCTACGTGCTGCTGTTTACACGGCAGGCGGGTGCGGGCAAGTCGCAACGTATTATGTAGTGCGCTTTTCCTGGTAATGTTGTTTCAGTTTGTATTTATTGGGGTAGAGTAGCCGCATGAGCTCGTCGTGGGTGATGGTGTCGGGGCTTGTGTCGCCCCCGGCCCCTAAAGGGGAGGATTCTCCGTCGGTTGTTGTTTTTTGTTGTCGTATTGATGTCTCTTTTAGAGGTGACAACGAGGGCGCTCCGCTTAGTTGTTGCGAAGATTCATGTCTTTCAAAATGTCGCAACGAGACCGCTTCGCTTGGGTGTTGTGAATGTTCTTCGCGGGTAGTCCCCCTATCCCCCTCCCGCTCAGAGCGGGATAAATTCCGGGGAGACTCATTATCCATGTGTTCTGTTTTATCGGTTGTTGTATTTTGTTTTGTTGTTTTTTGTTGCGAAGATTCATGTCTTTCCAAATGTCGCATCGAGACTGGTTCGCTAAGTTGTTGCGAATGTTCTTCGCGAGTAGTCCCCCTATCCCCCTTAAGGGGAGACTCATTATTTATGTCCTCTGTTTTGTCGGTTGTTGTATTTTGTTGTCTTGTTGATGTCTCTTTTAATGGTGACAACGAGCGCGCTCCGCGTAGTTGTTGCGGAGATTCATGTCTTTCCAGATGTCGCATCGAGACCGCTTCGCTAGGTTGTTGTGTGGGGTAGTGGCCGGCAAGGCGGGAGTCTTCTTTGATGGCGGAGAGGACGTGCCAGATGCTGGGGCGTACGTATTGGGTACACATGTTGCAGTCCTTTCCTTTGTAATACTGCTCGACCATCATCTGCCCGGTGGCTATCTTCTTCAGCAGGACGCGCTTCTCTTCTATTGAGAATACTTCCTCCACGCGTCGGGCGGCTACTTCACGCTCCACCTCGTTGCGGATACGGCTTTGGGACTCGTCGATGGCCGCTTTGATCTCGGGGTGGCGCAGCAGGCGGTTGGCTGCCGATTCTGCAGCTTTGCCATTGGGGTTTTTTACATTGTAGGCCCGCCAGTAGGCAACCATGGCGTTGCCATCGCGGAGGTACTCGGTGACGAACTTGTGTTGTTTGATGTTCATGATGCTTGTGGTTAAAAAGGTGAATGTTTAATCAGTTAACAGGGATGAAAGTGGAATTCTTACTATTATTTATCGTGACAAATATACGTTATTAATAAGTAATAATCAAATTTTATAAATGGAGGGTGAATCTGTGTCGTCAGCTACAGGTTGGAAAACAACTGATAATCAGTGACTTTTGCATTCTGTGAACCCTATGGTACGTTTCTCGAACAGGGTTGTTACTGCTATAATAAGAATAGCTACTTTTTCCTATATTGTGATAATGAAAATATTAGCTGCCACGCAATTCTGGTATTAATTTTTTTATCATTAGTTGTACCTGTAGCAGGGTAGGCAGTTCAGGTAGAGCCGCTATTTCATTATTATCAAACACTAATGCAGTAGCAAAACTGGGATATTCTACAATATGGCGCACATAAAATTTAGAACTCATATTGAAAATGGCACTGACCACAAGGATCTCTTTCTTAACCAGATAAGAACAAAAGCTCCCACATACGAGTCTAACTTTATCGAGATTGTCAAGAATGGCTTCGATGTGGATAAAATGGATTTCTACACATATGCGTTATTTGAGGATTTTAATGCGAATAATCCGTTTTTCAACTCATTTCAAGGATTTAGTAGAAATGCGATAGATAGAAAACTTGAACTTGATAGAGTTTTTATTGTAGGCCCAACTGTTGGATTCCAATTTAAAGGAAATACTAACACGCAAATAATGTATTCTGGTTGCGGAATCGGCTTATGCGCTGCAAATAGAATTTTCAATCTAACTAATGCTGACTATAATAAAATCAAGGAAAAACGGGGAAGACTGCAAGCTGGCCACATTCCCGGTCAAAACAAAACCCTAGATTTTGAGTATTCGGGTTCGGATGGGAAACGAATATTCCGAGTAGAATGTAAGGGGAAGGAGGGGATAAATAATAACATTAGTGCGAAGATTAAGCATATACTTGAAAAAAAGACGGCACAGCCCGCTGGAGTGCGCGATTTCTGCTTCGGGATTATTGGATTGACACCTGTTTTGCCAGATCGTAAAAATGCAATTGCCTATTTTGTTGACCCAGAAGTGCCAGATTTGGACATAGACCCATTGACGTTTAGACTGTCGGCTCGCCTCAGGTATTACGCAGATAGAATGTCAAATTTGGGAAACTCAAAATGGATACGACAGATAAAGAAGTTGTTTTACAACTCAAACTCTCGAGAATTTCAATACCAGATTATCAACAAGACGGTTGAAAACGTAGAAATGTCGCTTCGAGCATTTATCGGTGTTGAGAATTACCGACCTCTGACAACAGGTTATCATTTTAAGTGTACTCTAGTAGAAATTGCTGGTCAAAGAGTTTTCAGCAGATTAGCATTGGTAAAAGAAAATGAGTACTTCTTCTATGGTTTTCTCGAGGATATTTTTGAAACGATTGCATATAAAACAATTGGAGACTTCCTCAACTACAAATCGCAGCCAAAAGAAATAAAGTGGAGCGACACAATGAGCGTTTGGGATGGCCATTTGGATAAGGACGACATTTTTATGGTAGGCAGCCTCACCATAAACACCACTGGGGAAGTTTCAGGAACCCTGTTTTCGGAGAAGAGAGACCGCACCGATTAGAT